>NZ_JAVJAN010000061.1:0-11614 GCF_031344075.1 Clostridium aquiflavi | reverse complement strand
CTTTGAGAATTCTTAATGAGTATTGTCCTATTTACTGCTTGTCTCAATTTTATATTGGGAGCAAGCTAAAATGGGACTATACTTATTTTAGCATTCCTAAGTTCAATTACTCAGTCCACCTTTACTTATGCATATATAAACATTTTACTAAAACAGAGCCTTTAATTATAATTTTTCACGTCTCTTAGTTGATTTTATAAATAATTCTTTTAAGGATTCTTTATCATCATCTTTTATTGCATCTTTTATTTTATCTAGTTCACGTTCAAATGATTCTATAGATTTTAATAGATTTTCTTTGTTTCCTAAAAAAAGTTCACTCCATAAATCTTCGTTTATATTAGCAATTCTAGTTAAATCTCGATAACTATCACCAATAAAACTTCCAGTGTCTCTTCCCTCTAAGTCACTATTTACTAAAGCTACTGCTAGGGAATGAGGTAACTGACTAGTAAATCCTATCATTTCATCATGAAATTCTGGACTTATTCTTTTAACTCTTTTAAAACCTATTTCATATGCTAAGTTTTCTACTAGCTTCAAATTCTCTTCTTTATTTTTTGAAGTTGGAGTCAAAATATAGTTAGCACCTTTAAAAACATTACTGCTTGCAAAATCTATTCCCTTTTTTTCTCTTCCAGCCATTGGGTGTCCAAATACAAAATCTATATTTGAAGGTAATATCTTGACTATATCATTTATAAATAACTTCTTTATTCCAGTTGCATCAGTTATTACTGCCCCATCTTTAAAATTATCTATATTATTTTTAATAAAATCTTTAACAAGCTTAGGATATATTGATATTATAATTAAATCCGCATCTTTTAAAATTTCATTTCCATCAGTATATCCTCGTCTTATTAAGTTTAGCTTTTCAGCTTTTAATAATGTCTCTTCATTATTATCTATTCCATAAACATTTTTATAACCAGCATCTTTTAATGCCATTGCAAAAGATCCACCTATTACTCCAAGACCTACTATTACCACTTTCATATAGCCCTCCAAGAATTATATTTCTTTTCCTTCTATTTCTGCTACTGCCTTAACTTTCCCCATAAGTCCATCAAATTGGTCTGGAGTAAGTGATTGTTGACCATCACTTAGTGCATTTTCTGGATCATTATGAACTTCTATCATCAAACCATCAGCCCCTGCAATTATTGCTGCTTTTGCCATTGGCTCAACTAAGTATGCATATCCACCTGCATGACTTGGATCTATAATTATAGGTAAATGTGATAACCTCTTAACAACAGGAATTGCTTGTAAATCTAACGTATTTCTAGTTATTGTTTCAAATGTTCTAATACCTCTTTCACAAAGTATTACATTTTCATTTCCACCTGCCATTATATATTCTGCTGACATTAACCATTCCTCAATTGTTGCTGATAGACCCCTTTTTAATAATATAGGTTTCTTAGTTCTACCAATTTGTTTTAACAAATCAAAGTTTTGCATATTTCTAGCTCCAATTTGAATTACATCAACTTCTTCTACAAATGTATCAATATAATCTGTTGACATAAGCTCAGTTACTATTGGAAGTCCTGTTTCTTGCTTAGCTGCCTTTAAAAGTTTTAATCCTTCAAGCTCTAGTCCTTGGAAACTATAAGGTGAAGTTCTTGGCTTAAATGCACCACCTCTTAAAAAATTAGCACCTGCTGCCTTAACTCTTTTTGCTACTTCAATTATTTGCTCTTCAGATTCAACAGAACATGGACCAGCCATTATACCAAGCTTTCCACCTCCAACTATTGAACCATCTATATTTATTATTGTGTCATTTGGTTTAAAAATTCTATTTGCCTTTTTAAAAGGTTCTTGTACCTTCATTACTCTGTCTACACCCTTAAGTACTTGTAATTTTTTAGGATCTATTATTGCTGTATCTCCTACAATACCTACAATATAATAAGTATTTCCCTTTGAAATATGTGTTTCTAACCCCTTACTTTCAATAAAAGACTTAACCTTTCCTATTTCTTCTTCACTTGCTTTTGGTTTCATAATAATAATCATGTAAAACTCCTCCTGTACTTCAAATAAATTTTTTTAATTCTACTATTCTACTATCCTTCATAAATTTAATTTTATATTTATCAATTTTTATTTGTTAACTGATATTCTAATTTAAAATATCAATTATAAACATTAACTTTTAACTATTAATCTTTTTATCTCTTCTACTACTTCATCCATAATTCCATCATTAACAACTATATTATGTGATGCTTTTTTGTAAAGATTATATCTTTCTTTATATAATTCTATAATCCTCTTTTTTCCATCTTTTAAAAGAGGTCTTCTTGAAACATCTATATCAGAAATAATTTTTTCAACTGGTCTATCTATAAAAATTACTAATCCATTTTCTTTTAGAATATTTATATTTTTATCTATTTTTACTATTCCACCACCAGTTGCTATTACAACATTATCATACTTTATTATTTCTTTACAAGTTTCACTTTCTATATCTCTAAAATAATCTTCTCCTTGTTCAAAAAGTTTGGAAATTGTTTTTGATGTTTTTCCCTCAATATATATATCCATATCTATAAATTTTAACAATAATTCTTTAGCTATAATTTCTCCAATTGTAGACTTTCCACATCCAGGCATTCCTATTAAAAATATTTTACTTTTCATAATCTATTCTCTCTATTTAAATTCTTCATTTATATATGAATATAATTTTTCTTGAATATCAGGATTTATAGATATATCATGCCAAATTTCTGATGACTTAATCGCTTGTCCTAGAAGCATTTCTAATCCCCCACAAACTTTTTTATTTAGTCTTTTTCCACATTGAAGAAATTTAGTTTCTCTTGGATTATATATTAAGTCTATTAATACATCAAAATTATTAATAATCTTTTCATCAACAGGGTTATTATCTACATTAGGATACATTCCCACTGGAGTTGCATTTATCAATATATCACCTTGTACATTACCTATGTCCTCATAAGTTCTATATTCGATTCTAATATCCTCATCCAAATGAATTGACTTCTTGCTTCTAGAAACCAAATATATTTTTTTTATGCCTCTATCTAATAATAAAGTAACTGCAGCTTTAGATGCTCCCCCTGTTCCTAGTATAATAGCTATTTTACCATTAACTTCTATATTGTTTCTAACTAATATACTATTAAATCCATAATAATCACTATTAAATCCATATAATTTATTATCTTTTAATAATATTGTATTTATTGCTTTTATTTTTTTTGCTTCAGGTGATATTTCATCTAAATATTTCATTATATCTTCCTTATAAGGAATTGTTACATTACAGCCCTTAATTTTCAATACTTTTAATGACTCTGTAAATTTACTTAAATTATTTTTTTCCACTTCAAATATTTTATACGCCCCATTAATATTTAAAAGTGAAAAAATCTTATTATGAATCATTGGTGATATAGAATGTGATAATTTTTCACCTAGTAATCCGTAAAAATTCAATATTTTCACATCCTTTCTTTGTTCATCTAACATCTATTTTTTTCATATGCCCCCAATAATTTAAAGTAAGCACTACTTTGTTCAATTAAATATAAAGCTTTTTTAACCTTTTCTGATGATAAATCACCTTCAAAATCACCATATAAAAAGTACTTCCAAGGACCATTTTTCATTGGTCTTGATTCTATTTTAATCATATTTATATTATTTTCTGCAAAATGTCTTAATAACTTATATAACGTACCAGCCTTATCTTCAAGTGAAAATACTACACTAATTTTATTGGAATTTTTATTTTCTTCTAATTCTTTAGAAATTATTATAAACCTTGTGAAATTTTCTGTTTGATTGTTTATATTTTCTTTAATAATTTTTAAATCATATATATTAGCTACTCTTTTACTACCTATTGCAGCCTTTGATTTATCCTCTAACTCTTTGATTAATTTACCACTACTAGCTGTACTATGAAATGGTATCAACTTCCATTCATTATACTTCTTTAAAAAATCTGAACTTTGTTCAAATCCTTGAGTATGTGAATATATCTCTTTAATTTCACTTAAATTGCTTCCCTCTACCCCAATTAAATTTTGATTTATTTTTATACATACTTCTCCATTTATAAAAAATCCGTATTTATACAAAAGATCATATACACTAGAAATTGCTCCTGTTGATGAATTTTCTATTGGAAGTATTCCATAATTAATTTCATCATTTTTAATTGCTAAAAATACATCTTCAAATTCTTCATACGATTTAGAATCTCTATCTTCACCAAAATATTTAATCATCGCTTCTTCTGTAAAAGACCCTTGCGCGCCATAAAACCCTATTTTTTTATTTTCACAAACATTAATATTATTATTTAATTTTTTCTCTTCTATCAAATCTTCTTCTATCATTTTTCTACTTTGAAGCTGTCTTGATATTTCCATTAATTTTTCAAAGAATTTTTCTGTTTCTTCAATATAATCTTGATTTTTTAGATAACCTAAGTTCTTCTTTATAACATCATCTTCTCTATTCTTATTAAATATAGGCAAATTATTTTTTTTCTTATATTCACCCACTTTAAGAACAACATCCATTCTCTGCTCAAATAATTCAGTTATCTTTTGATCTATTTCATCTATACTATTTCTATAATCATCTAACCCTGCCATATGTCACGCCCCTTATTTTTAATATTTAAGAAAGTGGTTACTACACGCTCTTTTAGTTGAAAGTTATATGCACTTCTTTATATTTAAAGCATCAAATCAAGTAATCCAATTGCAGCAACACTTTCAATTACTGGTACAGCCCTTTGGATTATACATGGATCATGCCTTCCCTTAACTGTAATAACACCATTTTTTTTCTCGCTTATATTTATGCTTTTCTGCTCTTTAGATATAGATGGAGTTGGTTTTATAACAGCCTTGAATAATATTGGCATTCCATTAGATATTCCACCTAAAATACCACCATTATTATTACTATATGTTTTTACTTCATCTCCATCATAATAATATTCATCATTACATTCAGAACCTCTAAGTTTGCTCATTTCAAACCCTTTTCCAAACTCAACACCTTTTACTGCAGGTACAGAAAATAATAAATGTGCCAATGTAGATTCTATAGAATCAAAAAATGGATTTCCAACACCTGCTTTTACTCCAATAATTCCACATTCTATAATTCCACCTATAGAATCACCATCTTTTTTAGCCTCAAGTATTTCATTTTTCATCTTTTCTTTATTTTCTTTTATTAAAACTGGCAGTTCTTCACTTCTTAAATTTTCCATAAGGTCTTTAGTTAAATTTATTTTACTAAAGTCCTTATCTTCAACATTTCCTATTCTTTTAACATGAGTACCTACATATACATTTTTACTTTCTAATATTTGTTTACATATTGCACCTGCAAAAACTAATGGTGCTGTTATTCTTCCTGAAAAATGTCCTCCACCTCTATAGTCATTATAGCCCTGATATCTAATTTTACCGCTATAATCTGCATGACCTGGTCTCATTAAATCTTTTAATTCACTATAATCTTTTGAATGCATATCGCTATTTCTAATCATTGCGCATAAAGGAGCACCTGTAGTTTTCCCTTCAAAAACCCCACTAAGTATTTCTGGAATGTCGCCTTCCTTTCTAGTTGTAGAAAGTTTACTTTTCCCTGGAGCTCTTCTAGACATTTCTCTTAAGATATCTTCCATATTAATTTCAAATCCACATGGAAGTCCATCCACAGTTATACCTATTGCATTTCCATGTGATTCACCAAATATAGAAATCTTTAATTTATTTCCCCAAATTCCACTCATGAAAGTTTCCTCCTAATGCTTTAAAGTCATCAAAAAACTCTGGATAAGATTTTGAAACACATTCATAATCTTCTAAGATAATTGGTTCTTTGCAAACTATAGAAGCTATTGCAAGCATCATAGCAATTCTATGGTCTTTATGACTCCAAACTTTTACTCCACCATTTAAAGTTTTAACTCCATCAATTATTAAACGGTCTTCTTTTTCAATTATATTTGCCCCTAATTTATTTAGTTCACTTGCAACTGCATTTAATCTATCACATTCTTTAATTCTTAATCTTCCTACATTTATTATTTCAGTTCTACCCTTACACAAACTAGCTGCCAAAGAAATAACAGGAATTATATCTGGACATTGAGAACCATCAACAATAGTTGCATTTAAATTTTCTCTTGGAATTCCTAAAATACTATCATTAATATTTTTTATTTTCACATTCATTCTTTCAAGTATTTCTATAACTTCCTTGTCTCCTTGAAGAGATTCTAATTTCAAATCATTTATAAATACTTCACTATTAAGTGCATCAGCAACTAAAAAAAATGCTGCTTGAGAATAATCCCCTTCTATTCTATAATCTCTACTTTTATAAATTTGATTTCCTTTAATTGTAAATTCTCTATAATTATTATTTATAATTTCAATTCCAAAATCACTCATAGCACTTAATGTTAAGTCAATATATCCCTTAGATTCTAACTCAGTTGTTATTATTATTTTTGAATCTCCATCTAAAAGAGGAAGTGTAAATAGAAGGCCACTAATAAATTGAGAACTTATATCTCCTCTTAGTTTAAACTCTCCTGCTTTTAATACACCTTCAGTCCTTAAATCAAGTTTTCCTTTCTTATATGAATACTTAATTCCTTGATTCTCAAAGATTTCATAATATGTATCTAAAGGTCTTTTACCTAAATTTCCTCTTCCTATAAATCTATTACTGCCTTCAAAAACACAAGAAATTGGAACCAAAAATCTCAATGTAGAACCTGATTCATTACAATCTATCGTTCTATTCAATTCTATATTTTTTTTACACTTTTCAGATTTTATTCCAACAACATGAAGATAATCATTTTCCTTTGTTATTATAGCCCCTAATGAGCGCATTGCATCAATAGTTGCTATAATATCATCTGAATAATTAATATTTCTTATTTTACTTATTCCATCTCCCAAAGCTGCACAGATAACACCTCTATGTGCCATACTTTTAGATGGTGGAATTTTAACTTCTCCTTTTAATTTGCCAGGATAAATTTTAAAAATTCCCATTTGTGTCCCCCTTTTTAGTTATTTAATATTAATATATTAATTGAAATTCTATTTACTTTTTAATATAAATTTAAACTTAAAAATATAATTTCAAAAATGTAAAATTTACTTAAAGAAATCTATATTGCTATTTTTTAAAAATGATTTTCCAATACTCTCAAGTAATACTATCTTTAAAGCATTATTAATATTTTTTTTGTCTAAAGAAATTGTTTCTAATATTTCATCTAAATTTTCAATATCTATATCATGAGGAAGTGAATATTGAACTAATATATCTCTTATCTCATCTGAAATTCCCTTTGGTGTAAGGTCTTTTTCTTCAGACATTTTAGTTATTTTATACATTCCAATTCCTACGGCTTCACCATGAGTATATTTATTAAAATTATAGTAGGCCTCTATTGCATGACCCAATGTATGACCAAAATTTAATAACATCCTCTCACCTTTATCTTTTTCATCATTTTCAACAACTATTCTTTTAATATTACAACATATATAAATTATATCTTCTATATTATCCATAACTTCATCTTTATTTTTAAACTCTTTTAACTTATGAAAGAATTCTTTATCTTTTATACATCCATATTTTATTACTTCAGCCATTCCATCTTTAAAAAATTTATCTTCTAATGTAATTAAAACATCTGGATCAATTAAAACCACTTTAGGATGATAAAAACTTCCTACCAAATTCTTTCCCCTATCTAAATCTACAGCAACTTTTCCTCCAACACTACTATCAACTTGAGCAAGTAATGAGGTAGGTACTTGAATAAAATCAATTCCTCTCAAAAATGTAGATGCTGCAAATCCTCCAAGATCTCCTATAACTCCTCCTCCAAGTGTAATAATTAAATCACTTCTAGTTAATTTAAAATCTAAAAATTCATTATATATATTAGGAAGAGTATTAAAAGACTTAGTTTCCTCTCCAGGTTTTAATACCATTGTCTTAACATCATAGCCATGATTAATTAACGAGTCTTTAACCTTATCTCCGTAGTGATAATTTACATTTTCATCAGTTAATATAAAAATCTTTTTCCCTTTATAAACCTTATTTATTTCATTACTAAGTTCATTAATTAATCCCTTTTTAATTATTATTGAATAACTTTTTTCCTTTAAATCTACAACTAACTCCCTCATTTTAATACTCTCCTCGTATATTTTTAATTCAGCTCTTCTGTTTAAATATATTAATTTAAACTATATTTCTCTACCTACTGCTTTTGCAATAACTTTTAATTCTTCAAAAAGTTTTGCATACTTACTTGGTTTTATTGATTGTGGTCCATCACACAAAGCATTTGCTGGATCATTATGGACTTCTATTATAAGTCCATCTGCACCAATTGCAATTGCAGCTTTAGCTAGTGGTTCTACCATCCAATACTTCCCTGTAGCATGACTTGGATCAATAATAACTGGTAAATGACTTAATTTTTTAAGAGCTGGAACTGCACTTAAATCTAATGTATTTCTGGTATATGTCTCAAATGTTCTAATTCCTCTTTCACAAAGAATTACATTTTCATTACCACCTGCCATTATATATTCAGCACTCATTAACAGCTCTTCAAGAGTTGCTGATAATCCCCTTTTTAAA
Source organism: Clostridium aquiflavi (assembly GCF_031344075.1). Classification (NCBI taxonomy): domain Bacteria; kingdom Bacillati; phylum Bacillota; class Clostridia; order Eubacteriales; family Clostridiaceae; genus Clostridium; species Clostridium aquiflavi. Next base: position 2,908 of record NZ_JAVJAN010000061.1, on the reverse strand, counting down.
AGTATTGGTTTATTTAATCCTCCCAATTCTTTAAGTAAATCAAAGTTTTGCATATTTCTTGCTCCAACTTGTATAACATCAACATTATCATTAAAAAATTCTATATCATATGGTGACATAATTTCCGTAACTATAGGTAATCCTGTATTTGCTTTTGCTTTTTTTAAAAGTTCTAAACCTTCATACTTTAATCCTTGGAATGCATATGGTGAAGTTCTAGGTTTAAATGCTCCACCTCTTAAAAAGTTTGCCCCTATTTTTTTAACATCTTTAGCTATTTGCGTTATTTGTTCTTCGCTTTCAACTGAACATGGTCCTGCAATCATAGCTATTTTATTTCCGCCTATTTTTTGTCCATTCACATCAATTATTGTTGATTCTGGATGAAACATCCTATTTGCCTTTTTAAAAGGTTCTTGTACATGCATAACTTTTTCAACTATTTCATTAGCCTCAATTTGTTCTTTATCAATTTTACTCGTATCCCCTACTAAACCTAAAATGCTAATGTCAGTTCCTATAACAGGGTTTACTTTAACACCTTGATTTTCTAAAATTAAAGTTAATTTTTCTATTTTTTCTTGTTTAACTTTTTGTTTTAATATTACTATCATATTTTTTGCCCCCTTAATTTTATATAAAAAAAATAGAGCCCACATATTAATGAGCTCTATAATGTATTCACATAATAAACATCTAAAAAATTCTTATAATTTTTGAGCACTCATTAAAGTTAAATTATTTAATTTTTTGCAAAATAAATAGCTAGCGCTAAAATAAAAGCCCCAGAACATAAAATAAAAAAAGTTATAAAATTTTGCAATAAATATTTTAACTATATTCTTTTCCATAGTGCCCTCCCATTAAATAAAATTTAATCATCTTGATATATTAATCAAATAAATTATTATATTTTTAGTATAACAACTTAGAATTTTTTGTCAATATTTTTTGATACTTTTTTATTTTTTATTAGTTTTTTTGATAATTCAATTATAATATTGGTGAAACTAGTCTTGCTAAAGATTCTTTTATCTTAATAGATGTACTTCTATTAGAATGAGATTCTATTGTTATTTCCTCAGAGAATTCAATATCCTTCATGAATTGTTTTTCATAATCAACAGCTACTCTATCATCAAAGATAAAAGCATTAACTTCAAAATTTAATTTGAAACTTCTTATATCCATATTAGCTGTTCCTATAGATACTACAGTACTATCTGCAACCATAGCCTTAGCATGAATAAATCCATTTTTATAATAATATATTTTTATTCCAGAATTTAATAGTTCACCTATATAAGAACTAGCTGCCCATTGCATAAAAAAGTGATCTGGATTTCCTGGAATTATTATTCTTACATCAACACCTGACAACGCAGATATTTTTAACGCCTCTAATATTGGCAAATCTGGAACTAAATAAGGTGTCTCTAAATATAAATTATTTTTAGCATTATTTATAAGCTTAATATATGCGTTTCTAATATATTCTTCTTCATGATCTGGACCACTTGTAACTATTTGTATTCCCACATCCCCTATTTCTTCATTTGTATCTGATAAATATTTATTATAATCACGTATTTCTTCTTCTGATGCATAGCACCAATCTAATAAAAATCTTTCATTTAAATCATTTACTGCTCCACCTTTTATTCTAATGTGGGTATCTCTCCAAAATCCAACCTTAGGATCTTTATTTATATATTCCTTACCAACATTAAATCCTCCAACATATCCATATTTCCCATCTATTACAACTATTTTTCTATGATTTCTATAATTTATACGCGTATTTATATGTGGTAAAATTCCCGGGAAAAATATTGCAAATTTTCCTCCTGATTTTAAATAATTCTTTAATGCACCTTTTGTTAAAGTATATGAACCCATACTATCTGCTAAAAGTCTTACTTCAACTCCACTTTCTGCTTTTTTTGTTAATTCTGCTATTATTTCTTTTCCTAAACAATCATTACGAAAAATATAATATTCTATATGTATATATTCTTTTGCATTCTTTATATCTTTAATTAATTGTCTAAATTTATCCTCTCCATTAACATATACTTCAAGATCATTGTTAGTTGTATATTGACAACCTGAATGATTATAATTCATTTTTCTTAAATCAAAAAATTTATCTCCACCATCATGGCAATTACTCTTATTACCATATCTACTACTTAAATTTCTTCTCTTTATTTCATCAATTTGTTTTTTTTCTTTAAAAATCTTTTGCCTACTTAAGTTTTGTCCTAACAAAATATATAATATAAATCCAAATCCCGGTAGAATAATTAGTATTAAAAGCCATGCCCATGTTGTTGTTGGATCCTTTCTTTCTATAAATATCAATGATAATGAAAAAATTATATTTAATATTAAAACTATCATGCCTATCCCTAATAATATATTCATATTTTCTCACTTCCTTTGTTTAGGTTATTATTTTGAATTAAATAATTATATTATAAATCTTCGTTTAATTTATAGGCTATATTCACTATTTTATCATAGATATATAAATTTATTATAATGAATTAACTAACATTTACTTAAATAAAGCTTTAAGTATTAATACTATATCCTTTTAATAATATATGAAAAAAATTTAATACTATTATCACATTTCAAATCTAACAACCAATTATACTGCCATTGTTATTCCTTATGGGAAATTTTTTAATTTTTTCTAATTTATAATTTCGGTTATTAATAATTTCTTAAATAACATAATTTCATAAATATATACTCATCACACTTCTAAAATACAGTATTCTATAAGTTATCCACAAATTTTCAAGCAATATAATTTTCTAAAGAAGAACAAAATCGCTAAGGCGACTTTGGAGCCGTCGATTTTTTTAGCCATGCGCCCTTTCCAAACGCAGTGCAGGAA
>NZ_JAVJAN010000060.1:0-11667 GCF_031344075.1 Clostridium aquiflavi | reverse complement strand
CAATAAAAAGTTTAATCTTGACTTACTCAAATAAAGAATTGCTGGTTTATTTTAATGTTTCTTGATTTCTGTTCAATTTTCAAATACCAAATTTTTATCGTTGACTTTCTTGTCAACTTTTGTTTTATTGTGTCACCCTTAAGCGACTTCCTTAGTATATCACCTAAGTTTTTTCATGTCAACAAGTTTTTTTAATGAGTTTGAAATTTTATTTCTAACTTATTTTTTACTTGTTGGTCGCATCTCTCAGCGACGAGTTTTATAATACCATCTCAAAAAACAATTGTCAACAGTATTTTAAAAGTTTTTTATTATTTTAATAAAAAATGCCTATATGCTAAACAGTTTTTATACTACAAAGCTTATAGGCATAATTATTTATATATTAACACTATGTTTAAACAGAGCATTTTTAAAGATATTCTTTTTTCATAACTACTAGAGGGTATAAACTAGATCCTATAAGTTTTTCGCCCTCTTTAACCTTTATTCCCTTATCTGTAATTACACTATCTAATAAAGTGTTATCTTCTATAATACTATCTTGCATTACTACACAATTTTTCAACTTTGCATCCTTACCTACAAAAACTCTTCTTCCTATAACACAATTTTCTACCTCGCCTTCTATATAACATCCATTAGCTATTATAGAATTCTTAACATTACTAGTGTCTGTATAATGTGTTGGCGCCTCATCTTTTGCTTTCGTATATATTCCTCTATCTTCTCTGAATATTTCCTTACTTATCTTTCTATTTAATAATTTCATATTGCTATCGTATAATGTTTTTATAGAATTTATACAATTTAATTCGCCATCAAATTTATATGCCCCTACTCTTAAACTGTCTAAATTATCATGTATAAAGCTTTTAACTTTTTTATACATTCCACTAACTAAGCAATCTTGGACTATATCTATAAATAAGCTAGTTTTTAATACATAAACTTCCATGCCTATATTAATGTTATTATCTCTACCTACATTTTCACCAATGCTTACAACTTCATCTAAATCATCAAAGTTTAAAACATCACATCCTACAAATGAGTTTTTACCATTGTTTATTTTTTTATATACCATTGTTATATCTTGTCCACTCTTTTTGTGATAATCAATTACTTTTTGATAATCTATATTACAAAGCATATAAGATGGAGTTAATAACAAATATTCCTTATGACTACGCTTAAAAAACTCTATATTTTCTGAAAAATTATGAACATCTTCATATACTGGATCTACTTCACAAAAATTAAATACTCTTAATCCATTTTGATTTCTGTGTAAATCCCATGGTCTACCATTAGTTAAATGATCAATTAGCGATCTAGACTTATTTTTTGTAAAAATTCCAATACTCTCTATACCTGAATTTGTCATATTTGATAATACGAAATCTATAATTCTATATCTTCCTGCTATAGGGACTGATGCAAGTGGTCTATTTATTACTAGTTCTCCCATTTTTGTTTCATTTTCATCTAAATTTATTATTCCAACACAATCATTCATCTCTTTTTCCCTCAACTTTCCTTATACCGCCTTGCTATTTTTCATGATACTACCCATTTTTACCTCTTCTTTGGCAGCAACAATTTCAATTTCATCACCTGTGCCTATTACACAGTCTTTCCTTATCACAGCATCATTTCCAATTATAGCTTTTTCAATTATCACATTATCCCCTATTTTAGCGTTTGTCATAATAACAGAGTCTTTTATTACTGTATTTTTACCAACTTGTACACCTTGAAATAAAACCGAATTTTGTACTGTTCCATTAACAGTGCATCCTTCAACTATAAGTGAATTAGTAACCTTAGCATTTTCGCCTATATATTGTGCTGGTCTTACTGGATTTGTTGAATATATTCTCCAATCTTGATCATGCAAATTAAGTTCATTATCAGATTTTAACAAGTCCATATTTGCTTGCCAAAGGCTTTCAATAGTTCCAACATCTTTCCAATATCCTTCAAATGGATAAGCAACCATTTTACCACCGTCATTTAACATTGATGGTATTATATCTTTACCAAAGTCATTGCTTGAACTTTTATTAGCTTCATCATTTCTTAAATATTTCTTTAATGTTTTCCAATTAAATATATATATACCCATAGAAGCTAAATTACTTTTAGGTATTTTAGGTTTTTCCTCAAATTCATATATGGACATATCATCTCTAGTGTTCATTATTCCAAAACGACTAGCTTCATTTACTGGAACTTCAATTACTCCAATAGTGGCATCTGCATTCTTTTCCTTATGAAATTCTAACATTTTTGTATAATTCATTTTATATATATGATCACCTGATAGTATAAGTACATACTCTGGATCATACCTGTCAACAAATTCTATATTTTGATAAATTGCATTTGCTGTTCCTTTATACCAATTTCCACCCTTTTCTTCTTGATATGGTGGCAATATGCTTACTCCACTATCTTTTCTATCTAAATCCCAAGGTAAACCTATTCCTATGTGTGCATTTAATTCTAAAGGCTTATATTGTGTCAAAACCCCCACTGTATAAATCCCTGAATTTGCACAATTACTCAAAGGAAAATCAATTATTCTATACTTTCCTCCAAATGGCACTGCTGGCTTAGCTAACTTCTTGGTCAATACTCCTAATCTTGAGCCTTGTCCCCCCGCTAATATCATAGCCACAATTTCAGTATTTCCCATAAATATCTCCTCTCTTTTTCCCCTTAAATTATCATGTATTCACGACATAACTCTTATAAATCTTCTTTAAACAAAGCATCCATTTTAATTTACATATTTATTTAGATAATATTAAAAAATTATATGGTGATAAGTTGATATCAGCCTTATCAAAATCTATAGTTTTATTACTAAATAATTCGCTATATACACCTTCAAATTCAAATTTATTTAAGTTTTTATGCAAGCCTGAATTATTTAATACTACTATTATGTTTTTTCCTTCATATGTTCTTTTTAATATACATATGTTCACATCCATATCAAATATTTTTAAATTACCTTTTCTCAAAACCTCTTCATTTTTTCTTATATTTATTATCTTAGAGTAAAATTTTAATATCTCTTGATTTTCATTATTCCATGGATAAGCCTTTCTATTTTCAGGATCTTTTCCACCCTTTAACCCAGCTTCATCTCCATAATAAATTACCGGTACTCCTGGCAATGTCATTTGAAAAACTATCATTAATTTAAGTAAATATAAATTTCCATCTAATATTGTTAAAATTCTTTCAGTATCATGTGTACCTATAACATTCATATTAGAATTAAAAATTTCTCTTGGATAATTCTCATACAAAGACATTATTCTCTTTTTTAGTTTCTCAGAAGTTATATACCCTTTAACAAAATTTATTAAACATTCTCTTAACGGATAATTAGTAACTGAATCTAATTCTTTGCCAAATAAATATTTTCTTCGTTTTGAATAACTTATTTTATTAGAAGCATCATCCCAAACCTCTCCTATAAGTACGCTATCATTATTAATTTCCTTCATTCTTTTTTTAAAAATCTCTATAAATTTATCTGGTAATTCATCAGCAACATTTAGTCTCCATCCACTCGCACCCAAATTCATCCATTTTTCCATTATAGAGCCTTTTTTATTTACTATATAGTCTAGATAACTCTCTTCAAGTTCATTTACATTAGGTCTATTATCTATACCCCACCAAGATTGATATTGATAAGGATAAGTTATGAATTTATACCACTTGTAATACTTTGAATTAGGGGACTGATATGCACCAACTTCATCATAATTTCCATACTTGTTAAAATATCTACTATCAGATCCAGTGTTACTGAATACTCCATCTAATATAATTCTTATTCCTTTGCTTCGTGCTATATTACATAATTTTGAAAATTCTTCGTTAGTTCCAAACATTTCATCTATAACTTCATAATCACCAACATCATATTTGTGACAACTAGATGATTTAAATATTGGACTTAAATATATGATATTAGCACCTAAAGATTTTATATAATCTAATTTTTTTATTATTCCTTTTAAATTTCCACCATAAAAATCCCATCTTGAAATTCTTCCCATATTATCTTTTATATACATTGGCTCATCATTCCATGTAGCATATAAAAAAGAATTTTTCTTTGGTTTATTTATGCTGTTATCTTCATTTCCATTGCAAAATCTATCAACAAATATCTGATATATAACACCATCTTTATACCACTTAGGCACATCAATTTTTTCATATACAGTTACTTCATATGGCAAAGGATCATTATTATATACTTGTCCTTCGCCGCCTAATTTTTCATCATTATTTCCATAATAAATTCTCTTATAACCATCTATTAAAATAAAATAATATCTTAGCAGTCCTGTTTTATTAGATGTATCTATTTCTACTGAGTATTTATAGTTTCCATCATTTAAATATTCTTTTTGCATTTCCAATAAACTACTCTCATTATTAAAATCAGTTAATTCAAGAGCTACTAATAAATCTCTATTGACTATAATTGATAGTTTTATAGCTCTACCAATTTCAACTGCTCCAAAAGGTTTTTTAAAATTCTTATCTTGAGAATTGTATCTCACTTTTGTTTTATCCATAAATTAGCCCTTCCTATAAGGCACATTCAAATAAATAACAAGTCAAAGATGCGACGGATATTTTGTGAAATACAATGACTTGGGTTCTGCTAATAGTTGTACTATTAGTAGGTTCCAAGGAAGAAGTAGTTCACAAAATAAACTAGCATGCTGACTAGTTATTTATTTTTATATGCCTAAGTTCTTGTAAATAACTTCTGATCCCCAAATTCCAGTTGCATATTGTTCAATAGTTCTATCAGATGAAAATATTCCTGAATGTGATATATTTATTCCACATATCTTATTCCACATATCTTTATCTCTATAAAGAACGTCTATCTTATCTTGTGCCTTTAAATAAGAATCAAAGTCTTTTAATACAAAAAATTCATCATTATACGTTATTAAATTTTGATATAAAGTTTTAAATCTTTGCTTATCATTATGGTATTTCCCATTAGTTAAATCATTAATAACATTCTTAATTCTTGAATTATGATTATACATTTCTAACGAACTATATCCTCCATTTTTGTAATAACTTAATACTTCGTCTGCTTCTAATCCAAAAATAACTATATTGTCTTCTCCAACTTCATCTTTAATCTCTATATTTGCTCCATCAAGTGTTGCTACTGTAATAGCTCCATTCATCATAAATTTCATATTTGAAGTTCCTGAAGCTTCTTTAGTTGTTGTTGAAATTTGCTCACTTACATCCGCCCCTGGAACAATTTCTTCAGCTAAAGATACATCATAGTTTTCCATAAATACTACTTTCATTTTCTTATTAACTCTTGGATCATTATTTACTTTACTTGCAATATTATTTATAAGTTCGATAATGGTTTTGGCTAAATAATATCCTGGTGCAGCCTTTCCACCAAATATAAATGTTCTTGGGTAAATATCTAAATTAGGATTATCAAGTAATTTATTATATAAGTCCATTATTCTTAAACAATTTAAAGTTTGTCTTTTATATGCATGTATTCTCTTTACTTGAACGTCAAATATAGAATTAGGATCAACTATAATGCCTTCATTGTCTAATATTGTCTTTGCAAGTTTTTTCTTATTTTCGAGCTTTATCTTTCCTAGCTCATCTAAAACACTCTTATCATCTAAATGTTTTTGAAAGTTTTCTAAATCTAGTGGATGTTTTATGAACCCATCACCTATGGTGTCTGAAAGTAACTTTGTTAAATTAGGATTACATTTTAATAACCATCTTCTATGAGTTATACCATTTGTTTTATTATTAAATTTATTAGGATACAAATAGTAAAAATCTTTCATTTCCTTTTTCTTTAATATTTCAGTATGAAGTTTTGCTACCCCATTAATACTGTGACTGCCTACTATAGCAAGATGAGCCATTCTTATTTGTCCTTCTCCGATTATAGCCATCTTTGATATTTTATTTTCTTGTCCAGAAAATTTAACTTTTAGCTCTTCACAATATCTTCTGTTTATTTCTTCAACTATCATAAATATTCTAGGAAGCAATTTTTTAAACATATCTACAGGCCATTTCTCTAAAGCCTCTGATAAAATAGTATGATTCGTATAAGATATTGTATTTTCAGTTATTCTCCATGCATCATCCCAAGTTAATTCTTCTTCATCTAACAATATTCTCATAAGTTCTGGTATAGCAAGTGTTGGGTGAGTATCATTTATATGAATAGCTATTTTTTCTGCAAATTCCGGTATCTCTCCCCCGTGCTTTTTAAAATGTCTTATTATACTTTGTATACCAGCGGAAACAAAGAAATATTGTTGTTTTAATCTAAGAATCTTTCCTTCATAAAATGAATCTTCTGGATAAAGAACCTGTGATATAGCTTCAACTGAATTCTTATATTGAATAGCCTGTAAAAAATCACCTCTATTGAATGAAGAAAAATCAAATTCATTTGATAATGCTTCTGCGCTCCAAAGTCTTAAGGTATTAACTATATCGTTTTTATATCCAACAACTGGTGTATCATAAGGTATTGCCAAGATTGGTTCATAATTTACATGTACGAAATTTAACCTTCCATTACGTTCTTCTACTTTAATTTCTCCACCAAATTTAACAATTTCAGATTTATTAGTTTTTCTTTTTTCCCATACATTGCCTTCTTTTAACCAATTATCAGATACTTCAACTTGCTTTCCATCAATAATTTTTTGTTCAAAGAAACCGTATTTATATCTAATTCCACATCCATGACCAGGCATGTTTAATGATGCCATTGAATCTAAGAAACATGCAGCAAGTCTTCCTAATCCTCCATTACCAAGTCCTTGATCTTCCTCTAGATTTTCTAAGTCTTTCAAATTTATATTAAGTTCTTCTAAAGCTTCTTTACAAATATCTCTTATTCCAATATTTAATAAAGAATTACCCAACAATCTTCCAAGTAAAAATTCCATTGAAAAATAATAAACTTGTTTTTCACCTGTTTTATTATATTTTTTGTTTGTTTTAAGCCATGTCCTAGTTACATAATCTCTTACCAAACTTCCTAAAGCTTCGTATTTTTGTTGGTTCGTTCCTTCCTTTAGTTCTATTCCGTGCATTTCTAAGAATTTGTTTACATATGCTTTTTTGAATGCTTTTTTATCCATTTCTATCATCATTACCCCTCCTTTAGAAAAATTATTAGATTATCTATAGCTTAATTCTTTGTACATATTTAAATATTCATCTGCTGACTTGCTCCAACTATTATTAGAATTCATAGCATTTTTCACAAGGTTTGACCATTTATTTTTATCATAGTAAATCTTTAAAGCGTACTCTATTATATGAAGCATTTCATCTGCGTTATAATTATAAAAACTAAATCCATTTCCTTCACCTGTGTACTCATTGTAAGCTCTAATTGTATCTTTCAAGCCACCAGTTTCTCTTACTATTGGTATACTTCCGTATCTAAGAGCTATGAGTTGTCCCAAGCCACAAGGTTCAAATAATGATGGCATTAAAAACATATCTGATGCAGCATATGCTTTATGAGCCAAATTATTGTCAAATCTAATATTTGCTGAGACCTTATTTCCATATTTATAATCTAACCACTTAAAGTGATCTTCATAATGTTTTTCTCCAGTTCCAACAATAACTAATTGAATATCATTTTGTAATAATCTCTCTGAAATATGCACTAATAAATCTAAACCTTTTTGACTTGTTAATCTTGTTACCATTGCAATCATAGGTATATTTTCATTAACGCTTAACCCTAGTTCTAACTGTAAATTTCTTTTATTTTCATATTTATCATTTATATTATTTACATCATAATTTTTATTTATTAAATTATCATTTTTAGGATTAAATTCATCGTAATCTATTCCATTTAATATTCCTCTTAACATATAGGATTTTTCTCTTAACAGCCAATCTAGTCTTTCTCCAAACTCAGGAGTTTTTATTTCTTCTGCATAGCTATAGCTAACAGTTGTTATCATATCTGAGTAATTTATAGCACCCTTCATAAATCCTACACCATCATCAAATTTTAAATTAGTATTTGTATACTGTTCATAATCATATCCAAACAGTTCTGGTAATATCACTGGATCAAATATTCCTTGGAAAGCTATATTGTGAATTGAAAATACTGATTTTATATCCCAATAAAACATATCTTTTCTCATATATTCTAGTTTCAATAAAACTGGTATCATCCCAGTTTGCCAGTCATTACAATGAATTACATTTGGTTTCCAATCCAATTGTTTTATCATGTCTAGTACTGCTCTATCAAAAAATGCAAATCTTTCAGCATCATCATAATGACCATACATTCCACCTCTAGAAAAATAGTATTCATTATCCACAAAATAATAAATTACGCCATCATGTTCATATTCTAAGATTCCACAATATTGATTGCGCCATCCAACATCTACGTTAAACCACTTATTAAATCTAAGCTTATTTTTTAGTTCATGGTTTATTTCTTTATATTTAGGTATAACAACTCTAACATCTACACCTTTTCTTGCTAATTCCTTAGGTAACGCTCCAGCTACATCACCTAATCCCCCACTTTTTATAAACGGATGTGCTTCTGATGCTACAAATAAAACTCTCATACTTCTTCCCCCTAATTCACCAATGTTCTATTATTTTATATACTCAATTTTATCTAATAATTCTTCTCTATCTATTTCAGCTATTTCTGTTACCTTCTTCATAAAAGTTTTTTCTTCAATATCCTTGTATATAGATTTTATTTTTAATACTAATGTTGCCATAGGAGGTACCTTAATTTGTAATGAATATGGCTTATTATGATATTCTAATTTTTCTGATATTAATGTTTCCCCCATAACTTGTCCAGAACCACCATACTTGCTATCATCTGTATTAAATACTTCTTCATATTCACCTAAAAATGGAACTCCAATTTTATAGTCATAATATACAATTGGAGTAAAATTACTAATAAAAATTAAAGTATCATTGTCATCTTTACTTCTTCTTATAAACTCAAGTATACTTTGAGAATTATTATCTGCATCAATCCAGGTAAAACCTTTTTCATCATGATCTAATTCCCAAAGTGCTTTATTATCTATATAAAAATGATTTAAATCTTTGAAGAAAACTTGTGTCTGTCTATGCATATCATATTTATCTATTAAAAACCACTCTAATTCTTCATATTCTCTCCATTCTATAAATTGTCCAAATTCACATCCCATAAATAATAACTTTTTACCTGGGTGTCCCATCATGTAAGATGCAAACAATCTTAAGCCAGAAAACTTATTCCAATAATCTCCCCACATTTTATCAACCAATGACTTTTTACCATGTACTACTTCATCATGTGATATTGGTAATATAAAATTCTCTGAATAATTGTACATCATTGAAAAAGTTACTTTATCATGGTTGAATTTTCTATATATAGGATCTACTTTTATATATTCTAAAGTATCGTTCATCCATCCCATATTCCATTTAAAATTAAATCCTAATGATTCTCCATTATTAGATTTACTAACATTAGGCCATGATGTTGATTCCTCTGCAATCATTAATATATTAGAATCTTCCGCTTTAACAGCCTTGTTTAATTGTTTTAAGAACTCTATACCTTCTAAATTTGCATTTCCTCCAAATTGATTAGGCTCCCATTCACCTTCTTCTTTACCATAATCTAAGTAAAGAATACTTGATACAGCATCAACTCTAATTCCATCTATATGAAATTCTCTTATCCAATACAGAGCGTTTGATATTAAGTAACTACGAACTTCTGGTTTTCCTAAATCAAAATTACAAGTTCCCCAACCACAATTTTCTGATCTCCATTCTTCGCTATACTCATATGTTGTAGTTCCATCAAATTTATATAATCCGTGAGAATCCTTACAAAAATGACCTGGAACCCAATCAATTATTACACCTATTTCTTCATCATGTAGCTTTTCTATAAGCATTTTCAAACCATTAAAATCACCATATCTACTTGTTGGAGAATAATATCCCGTTCCTTGATATCCCCAAGAAGCATCTAATGGATGTTCTCCAAGTGGCATCAATTCAACGTAAGTATAACCCATATCTTTTAGATATTTTGGCAGCTCTACACTTAACTGCTCATATGTTAAAAATTCTCCATCTTCATTTCTTTTCCATGATCCTAGATGCATTTCGTATATATTCATTGGCATTTCATATATATTTAATTTATTTCTTCTATTAATCCATTTCTTATCATTCCATTTAAACTTATCTAATTCACATACTATTGATGCAGTATTAGGTCTAAGTTCACTTTGTATTGCATATGGATCGGATTTAAAATCTGATTGATTTCCTAATTCATCTATAAAGCAGTATTTATATTTACTACCATCATTTATATGTGGTAAAAATACGCTCCACAATCCATTTTCATCTAATTTTTCAAGTTTATAATTTTCATCTATTTTAAAATCATTAAAATCTCCAACTAAATAAGCCTCTTTTGCATTGGGAGCCCAAGTAGTAAACCTTACTCCTTTTTTTCTTTTTTCTGTTTTTATATGAGCGCCTAGAATCTTATAAGATTCATAGTTTTTCCCTTCATGAAATTTTTTAATATTCGTTTCATTTAGTTCATAAGAATTTGACTTTTTAGTACTACTTTTTACTTCTTTATTTTCACTGTTATTATTGCTTGAATTTGTTTCTGCTTTTATACTTGAGGCTTTTTTATTAGTAGTTCGATTTGATTTTTTAGACGAACTTATTTTTTTAGCAGCTTTAGTTATATCTTTTTCTGGATCTTTTAGTATTTTAGCTGTTTCTTCTAATATAATTTCTTTGGGTTCAGTATCTAATTCATAATCTATCTTCTTAGTATCAGCATTACTCAAGTTATCCCCTCCATTTACCTTATATCCATTTATTATATTTTTTACTATATTTAGTAATTTATCAAAGTTATCAATTGTTATTTTACCAAATTTTTGAATACAATTCATTAATTTTCATCATTGCTTAAATCTCATAAAACTACTTATATTTCAATTTTTCTTGTTTATTTTAAAAATTAAATTTCATTTTTTATGTTTATTTATAGTATTTTGTAAATTATTAATATAATATAGTTTAATAATTTAGAAGAACAAATTTATTCTAAACGTTTTCTTTAAAAACAAATGATTGATACCTATAATCTCAAATTCAAAATACTTCTAATTCAATACCTCTCACTTTTTTATCTTAATTTCAATACATCTTTAAACATAACTATTTCTTAATCTTTATTAGTTGAAATTATAGAAAGTACAGTATTAGTTAAAAATAACTAATACTGTACTTTAATAAGTCGTCTTAAAATTTTTACTTTAACAATAAAAAAATCTTATAAAATTTCTTACACTTGATACAAATATAACAATACAACGATATATTAAATATATAAGACTATCTTAAAGTTATAAAAAAACTTTATCTCTTATTTAAACATCACTTTAATATATTTTTATATACTAAAAAAGAGATAGTTGTTATAACTATCTCTTTAAACTTACCTGGCAACGTCCTAATCTCCCACACAGTCTCCCGTGCAGT
>NZ_JAVJAN010000005.1:0-111676 GCF_031344075.1 Clostridium aquiflavi | reverse complement strand
TGCGTTTTAAGGGATTCGAACCCCTGGCCCACGCCTTAGAAGGGCGTTGCTCTATCCAGCTGAGCTAAAAACGCATAATTTAAAATATTCATCTTATAATCAAGTTTTAAACTTTAATACTTAAGTTATTCAGGAATTAAATCCCTTGCAACTTGACTGCTTGTTTATTATAGGATACATAATATAAATTGTCAACACTATTTTTACAATTTAGCTATAAATCTTCTAAGATAGTATAAATTTAGATATTTATTTCATATTTAATCATAAGTAATTCAGTAAAAAAATCAATAAATTTTAATTATATTTTAATATAATGCTATGTTTTAATATATTTTATAATAAATTTTACTCATGTAATTCTAATGGTAATCCATCTGGATCAGAGAAGAATGTCATTTTCTTATTAGTAAATTCATCTATTCTTATAGGCTCTGTTTCTATTCCTTTTTCATTTAATTCACTTATTATATCCTCTATGCATTCCACTTTAAATGCTAAATGTCTTAAGCCACAGGCCTCTGGCCCTGATACTCTTTTAGGACTATTATGCATTCCAAATATCTCAAGTTCACAATCTCCAAGCTTTAAATCTAACTTATAATCACCTCTATCAGGTCTATAATTTTCCCTGATTATATTAAAGCTCAACTTATTTACATAAAAATCTTTAGATTTTTCATAATCCGATACTATTATTGCTATATGGTGAATTGTATTTAAGTTCATGTTTTTGTCATCTCCTTTTACTATCCATTGTATATATATTATACTATTATAACAACTACATTTTGAACAAAGATTAGATATAAACAATGTAAATAGTAAAGAAGCTATCTAAAATATTATAGATAGCTTCTTTACTATTTTAACAATTTATTTTTTTTAAAACCACTTCATTGACTCGATAATGCTGTTAGAAAGATCATCCATGGAATTCGTATCATCTTCTTTCATAGCTGAGTTCAATGACATCTCATTATCTAAAATAGTCATTTCTTTCATCTCATCCAAAAGTTTATGCATCAACTTACCAGATTGAGGAGCCCATGATCCATTTTCTATGAGAGCAAAGGTACGTTTTTGAAGATTCAATGCTTTCATATCCATTATATAACTCAACATAGGAGGATAAATGTTTAAATTGTATGTTACACAGGCAAGAACTACATGACTATATTTGAATGTCTCAGAAATTAAATGTGAAACGTGAGTTTTGGAAACGTCATACATAACTACATTTGTCATTCCCTTTTCCACTAGTCTTGTTGCTAAATCATTAGCAGCAGCCTCTGTATTACCATACATTGTTCCATAAACAATCATGACACCTTTTTCTTCTGGCTCATAACGACTCCACTTATCATACTTGTCTAGTAAGTACGCAAAATCATTACGCCATACTGGTCCATGCAACGGACAAATAATTTTTATGTCAAGGCCGCCAGCTTTTTTTAGCAGTGCCTGAACATGAGCACCATACTTTCCTACAATGTTTGTATAGTATCTTCTAGCTTCATCAATCCAATCACGGTCAAAGTTAACCTCATCATTAAACAGCTTACCATCCAGAGCTCCAAAAGATCCAAAAGCATCAGCAGAAAATAATGCCCCATTAGTTGTATCATATGTTACCATAGCTTCTGGCCAATGCACCATTGGAGCAGCTACAAACATAACGTCATGTTTTCCAAATGACATTTTATTTCCTTCTTTGACTTCTATTACTTTACCATCAATATCAAAACCAAACTGACGCATAAACATAGAAGCTTTTTCTGTGCATACAATCTTTACATCTGGATAACGAAGCATAATTTCTTCAATGCACGCTGCATGATCTGGTTCCACGTGATTGATTACCATATAATCTAAAGGCCTATCGCCTAAAACCGCTTTAATATTCTCAAGGAACTGACGACAAATTGACCAATCCACCGTATCAAAGAGTACAGTCTTCTCATCTAAAAGTAGATAAGAATTATAGGAAACACCCCGTGAAATTGGATGAATATTTTCAAAAAGAGCAAGGCGACGATCATTGCCACCGACCCAATAAAGATCTTCTGTTATTTTTCTAACACAATACATTAATTTAATCCTCCTTTACACTAAATACATTTTTTTCTGTTTACTTAATTGTGTATATTATACTTCTATAAACATATTTTTTTCTTCACCACAAGCAGGGCAAGTCCAATCTTCAGGTACATTTTCAAAAAGTGTTCCTGGAACTACTTCACCTTCAGAATCACCAACGCTAGGATCATATTCGTACCCGCATCCGTTGCAGACATAATGTTTCCAAGTTGGAACAGCCTTCTTTGGAATTGATCTCTTCATCTTTTTCATTGGAGGCGCCTCCTTTTTAGGTTCTCCATTATCTAAAGCTGCAGTAAGTAATGGCAAGATTTCTTTTAAATCTCCAACAATCCCGTAATCTGCATTCTTGAAAATTTTTGCATTAGGATTAATATTTATAGCAACAATTGTCGTAGCATCTTTTATGCCTTTTAAATGTTGACCTGCGCCTGAAATACCGCAAGCAATATAAAGATTTCCCCTGAATTTTTGACCAGACATACCAACATAACGATTTAGTGGTAAATACTTAAGTGTTTCAGCTACTGGACGTGAAGAGCCTATAGCTGCACCTACTTGTGTTGATAAATCTTCTATAAGTTTCATATTTTCTTTTTCCCCTATGCCTAAGCCTGCGCTGACTACTCTTTCAGCCTTACTAATAGGAGTATCTATAGGAATTCCAACTGTAAAATCATAACCTTCTGCTTTAAGAGCTTCCACAAGGTCCTTAACTCTCTCTTCTGGAGTTCCTTTCTTGAAAATCATTTTTTTACGATAACCTGTCTCGGGTTCATGTTGATAAACTTTACCTGGACGCTCTGCCTTTGGCATTTTACCTATTATTTGAGAAGAAATAACAAGACGTTGAATTTCATTGGTTCCTTCATATATTGTACAAATCTTAGCATCTCTGTACGCACGTTCAACTTCCATACCTTTAAGATAACCACTTCCTCCAAATATTTGAAGCGCATCATTAACAATTTCAAGACAAACGTCAGAAGCGTATTGTTTAGCCATTGCTGCTTCCATAATATAGCTCTCATGATTTCCTTTCAATTCTGCTGCACTGTAAACAAGCAATCTGGCTGCTCTAAGCTTTGTAGCCATGTCCGCCAATTTAAAAGCAATAACCTGTTGCTGACAGATAGGTTTTCCAAATTGTACTCTTTCTTTTGAATACTCCAATGCATGCTCATAAGCGCCTTGTGCAATACCAAGTGCCTGAGCTGCAATACCGATACGACCACCATCCAATGTAGACATAGCAATCTTAAAGCCTTCGCCCTCTTTACCAAGTAAATTTTCTTTAGGAACTTTTACATCGTTGAAAATCAGTTCTGCAGTAGCAGAAGAGCGAATACCCATCTTGTCGTAATGTTTACCAAAACTAAATCCTTCCCAGCCCTTTTCTACAATGAATGCACTGATACCGCGAATACCTATATTAGGTGTAGTAATTGCAAAAACCACATAAATATCTGCCTTACCTGCATTAGTTATGAATATCTTTTCTCCATTTAAAATATAATAATCGCCTTCTAAGACAGCAGTAGTCTCTGTACCTCCAGCATCACTACCAGCATTTTCCTCTGTGAGACCAAAAGCACCAATTTTTTCCCCTTTAGCTAAAGGAACTAAATATTTCTTTTTTTGTTCTTCTGTCCCATAGGCAGCAATTGGATATGAACCCAAAGATGTATGAGCAGAAAGAATTACACCTGTACCACCATCCACTCTTGATAATTCCTCAACAGCAATTGCATAACTGATTACATCCAGACCTGCTCCTCCATACTTTTTCGAATATGGTATCCCCATCATTCCCATATCAGCTAACTTATGAATGGCTTCTTCTGGGAATTTATTTTCCTGATCTAACATAAATGCAATAGGTTTAACTTCTTCTTCAGCAAACTCTCTTATTTTTGTCCTCAAATTTTCATGTTGTACCATAGTCTTAAAAAACATATATTTCCCTCCTTTTAATCAATACATTATCATAAATCCTCTTCCATAAAATCTGTAAAACCACAATCTTGAGCTTCTATAAGCAAAATTTCTTAAACTCAGATAACTCATCTACTTCTTTTTTGTTTTTACAAGCCATTAAATAATATATTGTATATTATTACATATTGTGAAATATATTTATTTAATGTATATATTTACTTTATAAATCTATTATATTACTTAAAATCATTTATTACAACCCTATTTTTATCTTTTAATAATAATTATTATTTATATCTTTTTGAGTAAATCCAAAGTATTCATCATATATATATATCCACTCTTAATTTCTTTATATTAATGAATGTACTCTATAGACTGGATACTAAAAAAGCACTGCACTAAATATAAATTTAGTGCAGTGCTTGCATTGGGTAAACTTACATAAAAGAGCTGATCCTTTTGTTATTTTTCCGTTCTAGGAAGACCTCTTGTAGGTTTATGCAGTTTTTCTCCTGTTTCCATATTGCTATCTGATGATTTATTATCATTCCTATTTTTATTAAATTTATTTTTTGCCATTTTTCTCACCTCAATTTCAGTTTTTCCTTCTTATAAAATTTATATTCAACAATCTATCTTAGATTAAATTTAATGTACAATTTAAATAGAGAACAATTATAAAGTCATATATTTTACTTTAACACCATCAATATCAAGTAACTCATTTTCAAGTATTTTTATTTTATCTAAATCAGAATCAATATGTAAAATTATCAATCCTTGCTCAGAACAATAATGATTGATATATTCAATTTTATTACTTAACTATGATATAATAAATCTAACGTATTGGAGGTGTATTTTATGAATGTTTATGATACATTCAGCTATAAATCAGCTTGCTCCTTGCAAGGACTACAACAAAGTAAGCTATGCTTTGTATGGAGCCTAAGCTGTTAATTTAGCTGAAATGCTCATATATCTTAGGTTCTGTAACACATAGCTTTTTTAGTATTCTTTGCTTTAATACTATGATAAATATTAAGGAGTAAAGAAATGAAATATGCAAAAGCACACGATGTGTTACCAGAGGAAATCGTTAAAATAATACAAGAATATGTAGACGGAAAATATCTTTATGTACCTAGAAAAAATGAAAATCATAAAGCCTGGGGAGAAAAGAGTGGTATAAAGAGTAGTCTTAAGCTTAGAAATAATGAAATTTATAAAAAATACCTTAATGGGACTACTATTAATGAACTAACTCAAGAATATTATCTGTCTGAAAAAAGTATAAGAAGAATAATAGGTGAAGAAAAGCGTATTTGCTCATAATTATTACAGAATCATTTATTAGATTGAGTTCCTATTTTAAATAGTGTTATGATTTCATTGTGGCGATCCACTGAAAGTTATCATTTCTAATTTAAAATATGATTCTTAAGTAAAATTATTGTGAGTATGTAATGTATTTTAAATTTCGATGATTATTGTTACTTTCAGTTAAAGTAATAATAATCATCTTTTTTATTTAAGCCAAAATAAACTTTAAAGTAATGCCTTATTTACTTAAATGAATAATAAAAATAACAGAAGAGAGGTGCTAAATTTTATGAAAGCCTTTATAAAAAGATATGAATATAATTATATAAAAAAATGTTTATTCGATTTAAATAATACTTTCAGAAATTGTGTAGATCCTAATATCGTTGAAACAAACAAAGCATATATACAGGGAAAGATATTACGTCTTTTTACAGATTTATCTGAGGAAGAAGAAAAGCTACTTGATATCAGTAAAATAACTGATCCATTATACATTGAACAGTATTCAAATAAGCTGAAAGAATATGTATATGAAATGCCAAATATAACAAATGCACAAATTAGTAAATTGTTTAGAAAAGAAAAGAAATTAAAAGTACCAGACTTAACTGAGCATGATTCAACGAGTGTTTATTTAGGTTGGGTTGATGAATCAATTAGAAAATTATTTATAGCTTATAATATGAATGGTAAACTTATAGGTATGTCATGTAGACTTCAAAATTATGCTTCTAACAACACTCACATATGTGCCCTTTGCAATCATATAGGTCGTGAAAATGAAGTAGCTTTTGTTTCACCTATATGTAAAACAGATAACGCTAGTAAAGGTGCTTATAAATCCATAGGATTTGATATATGTTTAAATAGCGATAAGTGTAATGAAAGAATTACATCTATTGAAAAACTAGAGAAAATCTTAAAGACTGTTAACAATATAAAAGAATGATGACTAGTTCTTACGTACATTCTGTAAAAGTGAAGAATAAAGAAATAAATTATAAACTAGACTTTTAAGCCTAAAGTACCTTAAATGATACTTTAGGCTATTTTCCAAAAATCATTTATTTCAATATTCCAATCAATGAATATAAATTAAAAATGAATATTCATTAAAAGAAAATTTCTATGCAAATTTATAAATCGTTTTATTTTTTCAATTATAAAGTCATATATTTTACTTTAACACCATCAATCTCAAGCAAATCATTTTCAAGTACTTTTATTTCCTCTAAGCTAGAATGAATATGTAAAATTATCAATCCCTGCTCAGAACAAGAATTTTTACTAACTTCATGAAGGCCAACTCTAGTTTTTATAATGCATCCATGTTTAGTTAAAATGGTTTGTACTTCTGGTGCATGAGCACTTCTAGGATCAATAGTTACTGCCATAATTATAGTTTCCATAAATTACATCTCCTTGTTTTCATGTTTTAAATTATTATATCCAAGTAAAATATAATTATACTGCCTCCCCCTCTTTATACTTTAAATAAATATTATCATATTAAATATGCTTATTACAATATTATACAAAACATATAAATCAATCATATTATAAACTAATATTTTAGATAAAATTGCAATTATAAATTCATCAGCTCATCTACAAATACTGGTCTTTTTTTATACATTTTAACTAAATCATCTACTATTTCTTCTTTATAGTTTTTACCTGATATTTTTCTATATCTTTTAATTATTTTGCATACTTCTTGATAATTTTTTCTATTTGATGAATGACTTGCTGATAACATTATAAAATTCTTATAAATTTCTATAACATCATCTTTAAATTTATGTACTCTTGAAAATTTTCTATATTTATATCTATTTCCCCTTTAGTTAAATGTAGTTATGTAAAAAACATCAGTCTTTTTGATACTGATGTTTAACAAACTTTATATAATTCAAAATTTTATATTCGCAAATTTCTTATTAATAAAGTACTCTTCTGTAAGTAAATCATCTCTAACAGAGTTAGTAAATCTAATATGATTTTTATAACTTTCATTTTTGTCTTTTCTTATCCAAAAGATATCTAAAAAACACATTCCCTTTGCTGCTAAAAATACTTCCCATTCATCCCAATATTCTAAATTATAGTACTCTAAATAGCAATCTAAATTCATTCTATTGTATGGTATTATTCTATCAACGATAAATTCTCGTATTACTTCACTTGGAACTTTTCTAATTTTTCTAGTAAATAGTCCATAAAATTCAGCAGGATACAAGCTAAGATCCTCAATCTCTTCATTTTTCTTAAAACTATATTCATCACATACTAAATCATAAGATAGATTTCCTAAATAATGTTCTTCATTCATTAATTCTACAGTTTCTAATTTTGATTTTGGAATAAGCATCTCTTAGCCCCTCAACTCTATTCTTTAACTTTTATCACACAATCTTTTCTATAAAATGAAATACCATACTTAATTATGTTTTCATATCCTTCTTCTTTAAGTTCTTCTTCATAATTTTTTGCATCAATTTGTGCTAATGCTTCATCACATTTCTTAAAAATATCTTTAGGTTTATCACATACTTTAAGTTCTAATATAACGCATGGCTCAAATATTGAAAGTGATTTTATAAAAATATCACTTCTGCCATCTCCAGCTTCTCTGTTAGACTTTACTAAAAAGTCATGCATATTAGCTAAAACGCCAAGAGTAAATCCATGATAGAAATTTTCATAAGCATCATTAAAACTTATAGTTTGTCTAAGCATTGCATTTAATTCTTTTTGAAAGGTTTCAGCATCTTTATTAAATATAGCACTCTATACATTGTAGATAAATCTTTTACTTTAACTTTATCATGAAACCACTTTAATATTTTATTTTTAAAGATATATTTAATTTCTTTATTAGGTATTTTAAGAGTTATATAGTGATTATCTTCTTCATCCATTCTTTCACTTACTTTTTTGAAGTAACCCGTAAAAAACATAAAATTCCACAAATTATCTATAAGCAGAGAGCCCAAAACTTGTTTTTGGTGCGAATCGCTTACTCCTATAATATTAGAAATAGGAGTTTCCTTTCAAATAACTTCATTATAAGTTATATCTTCATGAACCTTTTTTTCTATAGTTTTTCCCTCAATTAATGACTCTATTTCACGTTTTGTTACACTATCAGCTCTTTCAATTAAACTTCTAACGATACTGTTTGAACTTGTATTTGCCCAATAAGATGATGGAAATACATTATTGTTAATTTTTAAATCTTTTACAAATCGTACAGCGCTCCAGGGATTATAAACTTTAGCATCACCAAAAATATAGCCATTATACCATTCTTTTATTAATGCTCCCTTATCGCTTAAATTATAATCTTCAAGCATTTTATTTATATCTTCTTGAGTAAATCCAAAGTATTCATCATATGACTTATTTAAAATTGATATAATTTCTAAATTGTTAAGTCCTGTAAATATACTTTCCCTACTAATTCTTAAACAACCTGTTATTACTGAAAATTCTAAAGAAGAGTTTGTTTTTAAAGCTGATTCAAAAAGTGATCTTAAAAACGCTATCATTTTATCGTAAAAGCCCTCAAAAAACGCATTTTCAAGAGGTACATCATATTCATCAATAAGGATTATTACTTTTTTGTTATGATACTTTTCTAAACATTGACTAAGAAAAAATATTGAGTCAGTGTAATCTCCTTCATCGCCTTTCTCTTTTAATATTTTTAAAAATCTTTCTTTTTCATTTTTTAAATCTTCACTTTTTAATATATATTCATGTCTCTTATATTCTTCTGCTATTCTTCTTGCAATAGAAATATACGCTAATTCAAAATTAGGTTGCTTTGCAGATTTCAAAGAAAGATTAATTACAGGATACTGTCCCATATGAGAAATATACTCTTCTCCTGCCTCCATTATATTTAGATTTTCAAAAAGATAAGAATTATTTTCTTCTCTCTTTTCAAAATAATATTGAAGCATACTCATATTTAAAGTTTTTCCGAATCTTCTTGGTCTTGTAAATAAATTTACCGATGCCTTATTATCTAATAAATCCTTTATTAATAATGTTTTATCTATATAGTAATAACCCCTAGTTATTAACATTTCAAAATTATCTACTCCTATTGGTAGTGGCTTTAAATTCATAACAAACCTCCATACTTTAACACATTCATTACAATAATCAATTATATTACCTCTATTATATCCAAAAACATGTTATTATTAAACCTAAAATCATAGAATGTGCTATGTCACAATATTGAAAAATCAAACACCTTAACTATCTCCTCTTTAAAAC
This sequence comes from Clostridium aquiflavi, assembly GCF_031344075.1. Lineage (NCBI taxonomy): Bacteria > Bacillati > Bacillota > Clostridia > Eubacteriales > Clostridiaceae > Clostridium > Clostridium aquiflavi. The sequence continues at coordinate 102,019 of NZ_JAVJAN010000005.1, read as the reverse complement.
TGCACTAAAAATGCTAATAGAACTTAAAATTAATTAAGCTCTATTAGCATTTTTCTTGATTTATAAATAAATTCAAACCTTATTATTGTTTCTTCTGACTTATCCCACCAAATATTATTTTCATCTAGTAAATTGCACCTTGCAAATTAAAACTTTTAGTCTAAAACTATTTCTATATCTTTTAATTACATAAATGTTAATTTATATTTATTATACCAACTTATATTCCAATATTTTGCTTTGATTTATCTTCTATTTCATTAGATATAATATATTTAGCATTAGCCTTATTAGTTCTTAATATATCAGCAAGTCTAGTAGACTCTATCCAAATTACTCCATGACTATCAAAATATGTTGTTTGATTATAGGCATTTAGAATTCTAGTTACATGCGTTTTATTAGTATTAGATAATGGATCTGGTCTTTTAAAAATAATATCCTTTAAAGATTTTTCAAAAGGCACTAATGCATTTTCATTATTCATAGGCTGTCATCTCTTCATATAATTGATTCAACTTGCTTATTGCTTTATTAGCTCCCTTTACATTACATATATCAGGATGTATCTTCTTTGCAATATTATCTCTCCATTTTTTTGCTAATTTTTTATTACTATATTGTGTTTTCGTTATATTTAATGCTTTTGCTCTTTTTACTCCATCTATTTCTAAAAGGTAAAATATTAATCTCGCTTGCTCTGATTTAAAAAAAGTTTCGCTGCTTTCTTCCCTTTCATCTTTTTCTACTTTGTTCACATCCATATTTAACTTTTTAATGACCTCTTTAAATATACTAATCTTATCTATAATTCCTTTCCAACTTCCACTTGTTATTCTAAACATTTCTATTACGTTTTTATCACTAGAATTATATTGTAAAAACAACTGTCTACAATCCTTTTTTATTGCCTTTCTTAATTTATCTAATGATCCATACTTTTCTTTTAATATTTTCTCTTTTGTTTCACAGTTTAACCATTCCATAACTAATCTCCTAAATATTATTTCATTTATATATACTAATATTTATATTATTCTATAATCATTTTTCTTTTAACTTATTAATATTAAATAATAAATATGAAGATTAGTATTATATGCTATGCATAAATCAGACTTAAAATCATTATACAAAGCGGTAATTATGGTATAATATGTAATACATTATTTTATATAAAGGAGTATTAGTAATATGAATAATAATGAAAAAATTTATAGCTATATTGAAAATAAAATGATTGATCCTAATGATAAATCTATAAAGTTTAATCCTAAAAAGCATTCATCATTTACTGTTGGAGATTTACTTAAAAGAATTGTTGCTATTTTATGTATGATATTTGTTGTATATAATATTTTTGCTTATAAAAATAAACATACTCCTATTAATGTAACAAAAGATTTTATTAATGATACTTCAAATCTAATATCTACTTCAAATACTATTCTTAATAAAATAGTAAATGAATATAATAATAATAATTTTTCAAATTCATATAAACAAGAATTAAATAACTCTCTATCTGATTTAGACAAGTTTAGTATGGACACTTACTCTGATTCTAAGTTTAATTTACTAAAATCAAACTTATCTAATATTTCAAATGAAACTAAAGACTGTATACATTTAATCTTGAACTCAAATTGTGCGGATACTTACACTTCTAATTCTATAAACTCAAAGTTAAGCTCTATAAGAAATAATATAAATTTAAATAGAGAACTATTAACTAAGTTTTTTGATAAAAATAACATCATTTATACTATTGATGAAAATAACCAAATACATTATCAATTACCTAACTAAATATTTAACTTTACGTAATAACCTGCTAAAAATGCTAATAAAACTTAAATCTAATTAAGCTCTATTAGCATTTTTCTTAATTTATCATGCATATTGTTCTATTCCAAAATTTTATTAAATATATTATATCTCACAATATACAAAGTTTAAACATCACAATTTCTTTGTATATATTATCTTCCCCTCATTATCTATATGATTTATTAATTTCTTATTTGAAATTGAAGAATATTGTATAACATCAAAAAAATAAGGTAGTGGATAAACTTCATTTAAATAATCATCCAATCTAAAAATAGTTTTATTCGTTACATTTTTACCTATTATAGCTATATCCACATCTGAACCTTTTTTATAATTTCCCATTGCTCTACTTCCAAATATTATTGCTTTTTCTATCTCTTCAAATTTATCTAAAGCTTCATTTATATACTTTATGTCTCTTTCTAATAATCCAAACATTTTACAATTCCTCTACTAATCTAGTATACATTTTATCCAATTCAGGTAAGTAAGATATCAATATTTCCTTAGTCATTTTATCAGCTAATTCTTCATCATAAGTATGTTTTGTTAAATCTCTATTTGATAATGCATCTATCCATATATGTCCATTATCTATCAATCCTATTTGAAATGCTTGCTTTACAGTTTCTCTAGGGCTTTTAACCATATACCCTTCTGATTCCAAGTAATCTTTTAAAACTTTCCACGCAAGTTCAAATGTCATTTCAAAAAATTGTATTATCCCAGCTCTTTCAAGTTCAGTTGTTATAGGCTTATTAGAATATTTTTTTAATAATTTATATGATTTATGGAAATTTTCAAATCTTTGCTTCCATCTAATTTCTTTTAAATTATTCATTTTACACCTCTTTAATTATATTACCTCTATTATATCCAAAAACATCTTATTATTAAACCTAAAACCATCTAATATCCCATGTCACAATATTAAAAAATCAAACACCTTAACTATCTCCTCTTTAAAACTGCACTAAAAATGCTAATAAAACTTAAACTTAATTAAGCTTTATTAGCATTTTTCTTAATTTATGTGATATTTGATTAAATTCTTTGATTATTTTAATCCCACATTAAAATACCACTATCATTATCAATTTCTAATTTATTACAACCACAAATAGGGCATTTCCATGAGTATTCCTTATGCTCATCAAATATTTTCAGATTATCTTTTTCACTTATTATTCTTACTTTATTTAAAATACGCTTACATTTTGAACAATGGTATTCTGGTTCATATACTTTGCCTTCAGATATAATACAAAAATAAAATCGACTATAAATCTCATTACAATTAGTACAGCAATAAACATTATGTTTATAATTTTCACTTGGAATTCCACCACTATCTATTAACTTCAAAGCATTTTCTTTTATCCTTTTACTTCTAACTAAAGTTTCTAACATAGGTTTACTATTATTAAAATCATTTTTGTAAAAAATATTCTTAGTAGAATATAGCATTCCTATTCCTAGTGTAAGACATTTATTGTAATTGCAATTTGAACATTTTATAGTATATTTTCTTCCCATGTAAATTCTCCCTTTTAGCACTAAAAAATTATTTATTTAATTATATATCTTTTCAAATCATTTCTTTCAATATAATTAAAAGATATCTCAGCTTCATCTATTGTATTACATATTTCTATATACCCTGTTTCTGTATGAAATCCTATCCCAATCAAATCTCTAGTATATATTTGATCATCAAGTTCATTAGTGTTTAATTTTGAATATACAGCTTTCCAATTTCTGCAAAATTCAATTATATCTATTCTTGTTATTTTAGAATTTACTAATCTTTTAAACTCTTTATTTTTATTTCCCCATTTTAATTTATCTGTATAATAAATATGATCTACAGAAGTATTCCATTTTATTACTAACTTTTCTAAATCATATACTTCAATTAATAAATTAATATTTTCAATAACAAATATTATTGGTTGATACCATTCTGTACATTCGTCATCAGTATATGCTAATATATCTAATACCTCTTTGCCTATCAAAGATTCAAGTTTATCTTTTTCTTCCTTTAAAAGGTCTTCTAATGCTTCATAATAAATATCTCCATAGCTATCTCTCATTTTACTTACACCTATCCCAATATCACTTTTATTTTTATATCTACTCTAATCAACATTTTACCATAAACAAAGACTAGAAATCTTACTGAATTCTAGTCTTTGTTTATATAACTAATTTATCGTAACTATTAATATATAATTACTTTAAAAATCCAAACTCATAAACATTAGGTCTCATCTTGTTTTCTAGCTCTTTATATAAATTATTAAATTCAATTAATTCTTCTTTCATATATTCATTTAATAATCCTTTGATTTGATACCAACCTGCATCCCATGAATTTATAAAGTATTCTGGATTATCTTCATTAAATACCTCTCTATATTTAAAACTTTTATATACTAACTCTCTAGCTTTGTCTAACACAACTTGTGATTCAGTTGATAATTTGGTATTTTCTAATAACTTATATACATATCGTTCTTCTCCAAAGTTTTTAACATCCTCATATACTTGGTCATTATTATTTAAATCTGCTAATTTTAATATTTCATTTTTACTCATAAAGAAAAATTCATTAAATACATTCCATTTTTTATCTTTATATTGAATTTGCCTAACAGAGCTTTGATTTGATGCCGTATTAAAAATAGAATATACCAATGCATCATAGTTCCATTCCTTATAACCGTTCTTATTTACATTAGGTTTCATATACTCATCCTTATGATTTATCCACGTAGAATGTTTCCCAGTAATTAATTTACGTGCTGCAAAATTAGAAACTATATTCATTATATTGTCTTTTGTTATAGATACTCCATGCCCTTTACATGACGTAGAACTGGTAATAAAAACATACGTATCATTTTCATAGATAGCATTAGCAGAATTTACACAGTACCCTAGTGATCCTTTTAATGCTTTACCATTACCACTTTGTTTAATAGATATTGCTGTTATAAATTGTGGCATATCTACTGTTGATTTATCTTTAATTTCTTTTCTAATCCAATCAGAACATTTTATCTCTTCATCTAAATTATAAATATTCTTCTTACCTAATGATACTATTCCCGTATTATCAATGTCCTTTAATTCATGAATAAATTCTGTTTTATTTATAGATTCTCCACTTGACCAGCAACTAAAACTAATTCCCCATCTGTTCTTAACATCAGAAAAATGACTTGCTTGAAATAATATGCCTGATTCATACTTAAATTCTTTTAAAAACACTTTTCTAAACTTCTTAAATGATTCCCCAGACATATATATCGGAGTAGCATATATACATATATTAACATTGGTAAGATTATACAACTTTTTAAACATAAATATTCTATATAAAAATTGTGCAAATAATTGCTCAGAGCATCTGCCTACTTTATTTTTCTTCATTAATTTATTCATTTCACTTTCAGCCATTCCCTTTTTACTTGAACCTTTTGCTCCTCCACTTCCTGAAGTTCCATAAGGTGGATTCAAGAAAAATATAATTTTTCTATCAGATTTTAATGCATATAATAAAGATTTTGGTATTTTATATTCACTTTCTAATAATGTTGCCCCTTGAAGCAAATCAATATCATCATTCAAAAAATCATACTTGAATTTTACTGAATTAATATTATACCTACTAGCTATTTTTAAATCTCCTTCATTAATTGTTGAACAATAAAGTTCCTTAAAAAGATAGTCTCGTGTAAGATTACCTGTACCCCATGCACAATCCCATACAACATATTTTTCTTTCCAATCATCACCATAAACCCTACTAATAACTTTATGTGCTTCATCCACCCATGATGTTGGTGTATAAAATTCTCCTTTAAATCGTCTTGTTGTATCTTCAATAAGCCTATCAGAAATTGAAGTAAACCTCTCTTTTTCACTAGGACTATATTTACGTTCAAAATGATTAAAGAAAGCATCATAATTATTGCCATTAATATTAATCTCATTTCCATTTGATAAAACTAATGTATTTTTCTTTATAGGATGTTTATAATTATTCTTAGGACAAATCATCAAATCTATAAACATATATACTAAATCATTGGCATTATATTTCTTAATTTCTTTTATTACTTTTGTTATGAAATAATCATATATCTTAGATATATTTTGATCTGTCATCCTAACTAATCTTTGAATATTTAAAGCTAAATATTTAATTTTGTCTGCAACTTCTTTAAATGAAAAATTATCATCTATTTTAAATACAAATGGATTTATTTTTTCATCTTTAGCTATTTTAAATACTAAATTAGGATTTTTATTAGGTGCTTCAGAAGGTGCAATACTCCAATCAATATCTTCATCTAAATAATTATTAATATCATTTGTATGTAATACAAAACATTCATTTTTATCTCCAATTAAAGTTACATTTGGTAGTATATCTCCATTTAATTCAAAATTTTTTATATAGTATAACGCTTGTACTAATACTTTTGCTTGATGCGTTTTAGAATCTAATTTTTCATCTAATTTATACTCTATAAGTAACCTTAAAATTCTTTTTTTATTATCATAAAATACATCACTTTCCATATAACCATCACAATTATAAGGATGATTTATTTTTGCATTTGAAAAATACAAATCTAATCCTTTATTATATACAGTTTCTACTTCCTTTTCCTTCATGCTCTTAGATATTTCTCTATAAAATTTACTTCCCATCTAGTCCCTTACTTAATAAATTAATAACTCAATATAATGACTATTCAAACTTTATAGAAATATTACATCTGATATATCAAATATTAATGGACATAAACTAATTATTTATAAAAGAATAGGCTATCTCAAAATATAAATTTACATTTTAAGATAGCCTATTTGTTATGCATTAATTTATGTTTTATTCTTTACTTAATATTTCTTTAAGCAACTCTAAAGCACTTTCTTCATTTGAGTCATTTGTTCCAAGTTCCCCTCTAAATGCTTTTGCAAGTATTGATTTCTTTATTAATTCTATTTGATCTTCTAATTGTGTAAGTTGTTCTATTTTAGATTCATCTTCTAAAAGCTTATCTAGGATTCTTACTATTTCTTTTTGTTCTTCTAAAGATACTATGTTTATCTTAACACTTTCAACAAACTTTCCACTAACATTTCCTTGATTAACCCCACCAGTTTCTTGACTAAAAAATATATCTCTAAAGAACTCACTTTTTAGATAATAATATAAATAAGATGTGCATATATCTCTCTTTGGAGATATACTTAAAATTCTCTGATTAAGTAATAATTCTTTATCTTCTTCTATCAATACCGCATAACCATAATCTCTTTTATATTTTGTTCCTGTTAACGTCAATAAAATATCTCCACTTTTTATACTATACTTACTAATTAAATTACTATCAATATTTCTAGATATATATACAGGATTTCTAGTTAAATCTAATACTCCATTATAAAGATTCCCCATTCTAATTACCTGAATACCTTCATCTACAAATTGATTACTCTTGAATGCAAAACCGCCTTTAAAATCTGCAACTTCTTTTAATGAAGTTAACTTACCCATTTCATTAATTTTTCTCTTTTTTCTCCACTTTTCAGTCACTCCTCCCCTAAAAGCCTTCTCCAATATAGCTGACTTCCTCTTCTCAAATCCCTCTCTAGCTTCTTCTATTAACTCCTTAGCCTTATCTAACTTTTCAAAAAGACTTTCTATTCTATCAACAATTCTTTGTTGCTCTTTTAACGGTGGAAGTGGTACATTTAAACGTTCAAATTCTTCTTTTCTTATAGATGGTGAGTTATCACCTTTCATCATTGATGTAAAATAATTTATAGATCCCTCACTGCATAATAAGTAGTATAAATACTTATTAATTAATGCTCCTTTACTTCTACAAATATAAAATCCTGTTGAGGCAATACAATCTTTATATTCATTTGTTACTATTGCAATATTTTTTAAATATGGTCGTACTGTAGAAAATAAAACATCGCCCTCCATTACTTCCCTACTTGCTCTACTTGGAGCCTCTTTTACATTTACTACTTTAGGTTCTGCAATTCTTTGATTTTTGTTATCAATAGCATCAATATCTATATATTTAAAAAACTCATTTCTATCATCTGGTTTTTTGGTAGTCATATTTTTTAGTAGACTTCCTAACTTACTACACACCCAATTCCCCGGCACCTCATAAGGCACATCCGTAACAATAGCCTCTTCCATCTTTTCTTCTAATGTGATTTTCTTCTTAGCCATTACTTTTCCTCACTTGTATTTCCATTTTATATACCAATGAAATAGAGCAAAATGGCAGTCCATACCTATATTTTAAATTAACCATTTCTCCTTACTCCAATCCATGCTCTTTCTTCTATATTCAAATTTTCATGTTTAGTATGATATACATACATTTCCCTAGTTTTATCCTTCTTGTGCCTTTCTGCATATTCTCTTAACGCAGTTTTTCCATCACTATAATAATTAATAACAGATAAATCCTCAACAATCCTGTTTCCATTCTCAGAATGTGATTTCAATGCTTCAAATAATATCAAAGCATCTTTATATAGTACTCTTACTTCACTCCATTTCATACTTAATATCCTCCTATTATTGTAATGACTTTAGTTCTTTAATAACGCTCATAAGCAAGTCAGTTGCCTCTTCAAGCTTTGCTACTGCGTCTTCTGCACTTTCTATTGGATCTGGTAGATCTTCATAATCTAATATTAAATCATCTTTTATAAGCCCTAAATCTAAATTATCATTCTTTTCTCTTATTTCTTCTCTATTGAACTTATTCCATCTTTCATCTTCTACTTTCGCTCTATCTTCTGCTGTATAAGCTTTTACAAATTCATCAAAATGAGATTCTTTTAATGAATTTCCCTTATTGAAGTTTTTCATATTTGTTCTTAAATCATAGAACCATACGTCTTTTGTATTTCCTTTATCCCTAGTGCCTCTTGTAAAGAATAATACATTAGTTTTAACTCCTTGAGCATAAAAGATACCTGTTGGAAGTCTTAATATTGTGTGAAGATTACATTTATCCATTAAATCTTCTCTTATTTTGCTTCCATCACCTTCTTGGAATAAAACATTATCAGGTAATACTACTGCTGCTCTTGCTTTTCCATCTGCTTTTAAACTTCTATATATATGTTGTAAGAAATTTAATTGCTTGTTTGATGTTATGAACGTTAAATCATCTCTATTTGCTCTTTCTCCACCTTTTTTAGTTCCAAATGGAGGATTTGAAAGCACTACATCTAAATCTGTCATTTGCTTTCCTACATTAGTTAATGTATCTCCTAATATTATGTTTCCTTCTATATCATGAAGCATTGCATTCATAAGTGCTAACCTATGAGTTTCATGAACTAATTCACATCCTGAAAAAGCTTCTGTTCTTTGGAATTCTGCTAAGTCTGTATCTAAATCAAAGTAATTATCTGTCTTTTCTTTCATATAATGATCTGCTGCAATCATAAATCCAAACGTTCCTGCTGCTGGGTCATTACATTTTTCACCTGGCTTAGGATCAATTAATTTAACCATTATGTCAATTAAAACTCTTGGCGTAAAGTATTGTCCTGCTCCTGATTTCTTTTCAGATGCATTCTTTTCTAAAAGTCCTTCATATAGGTTTCCTAGTCCTTCTTCCTTTGCTGAATACCAGTCAAGTCCATCTATAGTTGTAATTATCTTTTCTAAGTTCTTTGGTTCATCAATATTAGTAGCTGAACCTTGGTATATTTGCTGTACTATTCCTGTACTTTCTTCACCTAAATGATTTAATAGCTCTTTATAGAAATTCTTAAGCTCTATACCACTTTTTATTTTTAGATCATCCCATTTATATCCTTCCGGCAATTTGATCTCTGCTCCTGTTTCCTTTGCCATCTTTAAAAACAAAATATAAGTTAATTCTGTTACATATTGATGATAAGTTATCCCATCATCTCTTAGTACATTACAAAGGTTCCAAAGTTTACTTACTATTTCTTGTGTATTCATTACTACGTTCTCCCGTCATTCTACTCTTTAGCTAAATATAAATTATTGTGCAATATATAAATAAGTATCTAAACTTTTATCTACAGCATTAGCCACTATATTTATAAAATCTTTTGCATCACCTGTTGTACTTGCCTTTTCTAAAGCTTTCATATATTCATCTCTGTCTTCATTATTAATAACTGATATTGGATATCCATTTCCCATAAGAATTAAATTCATAAGAAGTCTTGCACTTCTACCGTTCCCATCAATGAAAGGGTGAATATATACATACCTAAAGTGAAATTCTGCTGCTAACTCTATTGGATGCAGCTTTTTTTTATTCTCTTTATACCATTTAATAAGCTCTTGCATTTTTTCAGCTACTAGAATATGTTCCACTGGTCTATGCCTACTACCACTTATAAGAACATTTGTATCTCTATATTTTCCAGCGTTTTTGTTATTAATACTTTTTAATATTATATAATGTAAATCTTTAATAACTCTTTCAGATATGTCAATATCTTTACTTACAATATCATCAATATAATCTATAGCTTCCTTATGATTTATAACCTCTAAATGCTCTCTTAATGTTTTTCCTTTACCTATTGTAATTCCATCTTCTAAAATTACTTTTGTCTCAGTTACAGTTAAAGTATTTCCTTCTATGGCATTAGAATTATAAGTTAATTCCACATCAAAATATTTCTTTAAATTATGCAAAGCTTCCTTATTTAAAGGTCTTTTGCTATCTAAAATAGATTTTTTATTATCTATATTTGTAAACATACTTCACCTCCAATAATCTATACTATATTTTCAAACATATATGTTTTCACTTTATTTATTATTTCTTCTAGCTTACCACCAAATATTGTGTTAAGTCTAGTAAAACCTCCACCTTGCGCTTTAAAGCTTCCAGTATCAAATGTTTCTTTGTCTATTACTACTTCTTTTAACATTACCTTTTCTATTCTATTCATCCAATTTTCTTGTGGCTTTGTTAAGTAATACTCTCTCTTTATTCTATCTACTGCCCTTTTTACTCTTTCTTCATTTGATTCTAATGGACTTCCTAATGCTTGTTGCCTTATAAATGCAATAATATCTGCAACTATTTCTTCATGCCTTAAGTCTTTCCATGCAGTTTTTAAATATTCTTCACTAAAACCATTCTTATCTAGTATTGCTCTAAGTTGTCTTAATGATTCTCTTGTTAATTCTTGTGGTCTTGTACAAATAACCTCTAACGCAGGAATAAGATTTTTATTTTCATCTATATACTTTTGGAACTCTTCCAAATAATCTTCTGGTTTTTTACCTTTTCCATATCCTCTTGTATGTGATACAACCTTATCTTTTCTGTCCGTAACTATTATGATTTCTTCACTTTGAGATTTTTCATCCAGGTAATCTATTAATTTGTTATTATTAACAACCTGATAGACTGCCTGATCTATATGAGCTTCTTTAAGTTCCTTTATAAATTCCTCAGGAGTTTTATCATTACAAAGACTTTTAAAAATTAATTTTTCATCATCTTTTAATAATTTCTTCTTTCTTTGCAATTTAGCTATAACTTTCTTTATTGTTTCCTTCTTTTCCTCAATATCATCAGTTCTCTCTAATGTTTCTTTAAGAATTTTAAATGATGTATTTGCACTTGCTGCAACTGGCTTCATATTAGTAACATCTTTAAGCGCTTCATAAAGTCTTACGCAGTCAAATATCTCAAAGTGAGTTTTTTCTATTTCATTGCAAAGACGAGTTGCTCTACCTAGCATTTGCTCATAAAGTATTCTTGATTTTACCCTTCTTAAAAATACTATTTTATCAATCCTTGGTACGTCAATTCCTGTAGATAATAAATCAACGGTAACTGCAATATTAGGGTACTTCTCATTCTTAAATCTTTTTATTGCTAAATCTGAATCCTTTATTGCACCTGTTATCTTTAATATTGAATCATCATCTACTCCACCCATAGTTTCTGTATAAATTTTCTTTAATAATCTAACAATCATATCAGCATGAGCATCACTTGCTGCAAATATTAATGTTTTTCCTTCATCATTTTCAGGATCAATATAATTTGCTACTTCTTCTAATGCTGCTCTTGTATGTGATTCTACAATTACTTTCTTATTGAATTGATCTATTTCAAAATCTAAATCATCACCAATTTCAGCACCATTAATAAGTTCACCAGTATACTTATTATATTTAGCTACTGTATCCCCTTTCTTAAAGTGAACTCCATCTCTTGTAAGTTCTGTTTCAATAAGATGTGGTGGTTCATGGTCAACTAAGTAGCCATCTATAACTGCTTCTCTATAACTATAGTTATAAACTGTTTTTCCAAATATCATTGTAGTTTGAAGTGCTGGGGTCGCTGTAAGTGCTACTTTAAACGCATCAAAATACTCAATAACTTTCTTGTATTTACCTAAAAAGTCTCTATTATCTCTCCAATCAATTTCACTTTCACTCATTTCTTTGTCTAAAGTATATCCCCTATGAGCTTCATCTACTATAATACAATCATAATCACCAACAGATGGCACATTTACTTCTTCTTCATTGTACATAATTCTTTTAACCATAGCTTGTACCGTTGCAATATGGATCTTAGTTTCCTTATCAATAAGTTTGTCATCTAATCCATTAATATTATATATTTGATTTAATGTTTTTAAATCTTCTAACTTAACTTCCTTAAATGTATCTAAAGCTTGATCTCCAAGTGAAGTTCTATCAACTAGAAATAAAATTCTTCTATATCTATTAGTCTTAAGTAATCTATATATTAATCCTAAAACTGTTCTAGTTTTACCTGTTCCAGTTGCCATAGTTATCAATGCTGTTTTCTTACCATCAATGATAGCTTTTTCAACTGCCTTTATAGCCTCTACTTGATAATATCTTAATCCTACACTATCTGAACTTTGTAAAAATTCAAAACTTAACTCATCAAGTTTTTTATTAGCATCTTCTATATCTTCTTCAAGCATAGATTCTAATTTTTCTGGTGAATACCATCCTTGAAGGACTTTAGTATTATTTCTAGGATTTCTGCAATCTACAAAATGAACACCGCTTTTATCTTCAATCTCTTTAATATACTTTCTGCCATTTGCAGAAAATAAGAATGGGACTTTATATTCATTCCAAGTAGAAATAACATATTCTGTATCCTCTTCTTTAACTCCTTTAGCATAAGTTTTAGATTCAACCATAGTTCCACCAACATCTTTGGAATATTTTTTAGCTTCAACAAATCCAACTAACTTTTTCCCGATAAATAAAGCATAGTCAACTTTTCCATTACCCTTTTCTTCAGAATATGTTGGCCATTCAGCAATAGCTAAATTCCTTCCTTTAGTAGGTCTTGTTCCTCTTGAATATCTAATATTAATTGTATCTGCTTCCCAACCTGCACTTACAAGTTGATCATCAATTATTCTTCTTGTTTGAGCTTCACTATATTCAATCTTTCTACTAGCCTTTTTACCTTGTTTTTTACGTTCTTCTAACTCTTTTTTATCTTTTTCTTTAGCCTTTAATGCATTAAGTTCTGCTTCTAAGGCTTTTACCTTTTCATCATATTCTCTTGATATATCATTAATATTTTCACTAAAATCATTTTCTTTAGGTACTTTAAAAGATTCAGGTTCAAAATTCCACTCTCCATAAGTTTGCATAAACCACACTGCTAACTTAAATGTAATCTCTAATTGAATTTTAGCTTTTTCCACATCTTCATAACCACTATGAGCTGCACTATTCCTCTTAATTCTTAGCATATGAAGTATATTATCAATATCATCTGGAATCAAGTCTTCCTTTTTAAGTAACTTAATTCTATTGTTATGATTATTGTCATGAGCTATTAATGTTTCATCAACCTCTTCCATTGATACCATATACTTAACTATAATTTCACCAAACATACCACATTTTATAAATGTAGTATTTGAATCTATATAAAGATTTCTCTCTGCTAATCTCCCCAAATTTCCTAGTATAGGCCACTTATCTTCTAAAAAAGCAAAATTATTCAAACCCATCTCCCCTTTAATCATCCATATTGTCACATTTTATGATAATATTATTATAAACTAAACTTATATTATTTTACAAATTGATTAATACTAAGCATCTAATTTAAAAATAGTTTTATTTATTTTAAATAACAAAAACACCAATACTACTTTAAGTATTGATGCTTTTAATAATTCTAATTGAACTCTTGTTAAATCTTGACTTTTATCTATTAATATATGGGTATATTTTTCAATAGGATATTTCTTAGCTTGAGCTAATGCAATCAAAGCCATATCTTGAAAATCTACTTTATTTATCTTCTTTAAATTTTTATCATATCTTAATAAGACTTCAAATATGGTATTTCGTTGCTTAGAATTTTTTCTAAGTTTTTGTGGCCCTTCATTATTAATTTTTCTAACTCTACCTATTCTATCAACAGATTGATATTCTTCAAGCTCCATATAATTGCAAGATTTTATCCACATAATTTCTTCTTTTATAAATTGAAAATACTTCTGATTAATAATTTTAATGTCCTGAAAACTCTTGCTAACAAAGTTTATTGCATCAATTAATTGATCTTGACATTCTTTTTGAAATGCAAGTTCTAAACTAACATTATTATGTTTTTTATATTGATTAAAATACTTAAACATTATTGAATCTATTGTTTTAATATATAACTTATTACTATTATCTTCATCAAATATATTAATCTGATCATTAATATCGTCTTTAACGTTATCATATATAAATGAAACATATTTTTGAAGTGATTTATTATAAGTTGCCATAAGAACTCTATCATCTTCAGAAGGACAATAGTGCCTTAATAGCAATGGCATTTTATTTACAGCAACAGTAGTTTTACCTGAACCTGCTACACCTTTTATTAAAGAATGTCCATTAGGTTTACTCTGAATTATTCTTTTCTGCTCTACATTAAGTTGCATTTCACCCTCCATTACATAATTTATCATATTTTATGCTTTTATAATAATTGTACTATATTATGTAATTATATGTAAAGTTTTGGAGTATTATGAATAGAAATTAATTTAAATAAAAAAACAATCAATATACTTTTTAAAAGCTATTGATTGTTTATTCTTTGTTCACTAATCAACTAAATTAACCTTACTTATAAGTTGATATATAATGCTTTTATTCTATATATACGGCGAAGATATTTTTTATATCTATTTTTCTCCTCATGAGGCGTGTGTATTTCCATAATTTTAAAGCATAATATCATGGCTTTAACTCCACCATATCAGCTTTTAAAAATCTTGCTTTAATCGAGGTATCAACGTGTTTATGCGTATAACAAATCAGCTTACATCTATTTATAATTTGTACATTAGTGGCAAATTAGTGGCACTTTTATTATCTGCCACTAAAATTAATATTATATTCATTTAACTATAGTATTTTGAGTACGAAAACACTATAAATTTTAATAATTCTATATAAATATACTGTCACCTTGTCACTTAGTCTTAAACATAGTAATGTAGCCAGTTTACAGTAGACAAGTTATGTTGTCAATTAATCGTCACTATAATATATATTGCTACTCATTAATCATGGGGAATATGTGTTTTTTTCTAGTCACTCCTCCATAGATTATATGGTGCAGTGTTAGTTGTATTTTTTGCCGAAATGAAGTTTTTTAAGACTATATTATTTTCTCAAGATAAAGATTTGAACCCACGACTTCTGGATTTAGAGCTTGTATATCTATATGTTTACTTATTTCATCCTTATATCTCTATTTTACTTGGATTACTGTGTATTCTACTATTCCTATTTTATATCTTTTTTCCCCTATTGGCTGTAATAGCATTGAATATCAATCTAAATCCACAGTTAATCTTTTATCAGATTTCTTAACCAATAAAATAACTTAATGTACTAATATTAATACATTTATAGCAAATAAATACTACATTTAATTTGTAATTATAATATTAATACTATATACTATTAGTGTATTTTTCATATTAAGGAGTAATTTAACATGCAACAATACTATATTGGTAAATTAAATTCATTATTAAATTGTTTAAGAAATAATGTATCATTGAGTAATTTACTTTTTTTTAATGATAGTTTAGATAAGAGTAATTCTTATATTTATGAACATATATATGTTGAACGTTCAACATTTTCTAAAATAAGCTTTTTTGATTGTACTTTAAAACATATAGATTTTTCACATTGTGTTTTTATAGATTGTTATTTTAATAAATGTATTTTTAGTCATATAAATTTTGAAAACTGTAAATTTATAGATTGTTCTTTTAATAAAATATCGCTTAATAATTGTGTATTCTTCTATACAGAATGGGAATCTAATTATATAAAATTTAATGATTTGTATAATTGTTTACCTGAAAAATATAATAATCGTAGTAGGTTATGTAAGGTAATGGCGAAAAACTGTATAGCTGATGGAAATATTGCAGAATACCGCAAATATTTTTTTGAAAATATTCATTCACGTGAAAAACATTATAGAGAAATTATACTAAGAAGAACTGATTTTTATAAATCTGAATACACACTAAGAGATTTACCTAAAACTTTACTCAAACTATTATGTAGTAAATTAAATGGGCTAATATGGGGACATGGAGAAAAAATTTCAAATATATTATATAGTAGTATTTTTATTATTTTATTATTTACATTTATATATGTTAGTAATTCTATATCTAATACATTTATTTCAGCATTATACATTAGTCTTTGTAACTTCTTAACTATAAGTTCTGATATAACTTTTTCAGAGAGCTTTTATAGATATGCTACAACTATTGAAGGATTTTTAGGAATAGCTTTTATGGGCTTATTCGTAACTGCATTATTCAAAAACATTAATTCCAGATAATAAAAACTACAAGTTGTAATACAACTACAACTTGTAGTTTTCTTTTTCAATGAAAGATTATTTTTTCTTTCTACGATTTATTCTTTTTGAATTTTTAGAAATTTTTCTATTAGGTTTTTTATTTTTCTTATTCTTTTTGCTAATTACCTTTTTATCATATATAGAATAATTATCTTCATTAGCCTGTACAACATCAAGACTAAAAGTATATCCACCGTATTCAATTTCCTTACATTCTGACTTATAATCAATCTTTTTATCTCTTATATATTCCTTATTTTCAATCTTTTCTATAACAATTGATAAATTACCTTTAGCCTCTTTAATTAATTCATATATTCCATCCTCATCAATTACTTTAATAGTAGAATCTTCAACTTTAGATGTTCCTATATTATTTCGCGTGATTACACATGTATAAATTTTTGTAGGATGAAATTGTTTTTCATAATATGACCTATTAATTACATCATCTATGTTTTTTTCAGCATACTCTCTTATATCACTAGCCTGAGATATACCCTTTTTTATATCTTTATCTCTTTCACATACTTCTTGAATAGAATCAGTTTGTAATAACCATTTTAATTCTCCTATTAATAATACATCAGAATTCTTATCAAACATAACAATATCCATATCTGGTAAAGGATCTGGCAATTTTTTAGTATAAGCAAATTCTATATTTGTATATTTATTAATGTGATTCTTAAAATCTTCAATCATAGACTCTTCTTTTTTGCAAGAAACTAATGAATATGATTTTGAATTAACCTTATTTACTAAGCATATTAAATTTCTTTCTGGATTTCCTATCATAATTAAATTAGGTGGAATTGCTACAAAATTATTTTTTAATGGTATTATCGGAGTCCATATTACATCCATATTTTTATTGTCATTATGCTCACTATAAGTTAACAACTGTAATATAGTATTTACTTTTGTTATATCTAATTGTGTATATTTAGTAATTTCATCAACTAATTCATCAAACTTTTTTATAATTACACAATTATTTATGGATCCTCCCTTTATTCCAGATTTTAAACAACAAGTATTATGAATTATAGATAAAGTTAGTAATGTTTTCCAAACACTTTTAAATTCATTTAATGAAAAAACATCTAATTTCCATTCTCCAGGTAATTCACTCGAACTTTCAACTGATAAATCTGCCAACTTATAAAACCCATTCCATATATCTGATGTAATAACATAATCAACAGTTTCATTATCAACTTTTAAATTCATAATGAGTTTATCAGATGCTTTCTTCATTTCTGGATCATTATAATCAAACTTATTAATTGCACTATTCTTTTTTGTATTTCCTCGCATCAAATCATATGCTTCGATTTCACCCGTTTTCCCCCTTAAATAATCAAATTTTATTCCTTCATCATTATTGTACAAAGTTGCAGTAGATAGTTTTCTTGAATACAAAACGTATGCATCACAAATAGCCCTATATTTGCCAGCCTCATTCATTAAATTACCAATTTTCATATACAATCCTGGATTAACTTCATTTGTAAATTCACTATTATTCTCTTCGCTACACTCGTAAATCCATTTAATCAACATATCCAAGCAATCAGCATTTCTATTAATCATAATATTAGCATCCTGCATTAGCATCATAGAAACTGGTGCTACAATTCTAGTCATATCCTCAAATACTAATAATGTGTTATAAATCAATTCAGTTCTGTCATTCTTCCAAATATCATTTTTATTATGAACTTTATCTATTACTTTTTCTATTTCTCTTACTTTTTTATCTACATATTCTTCATTCATAGTTATTCCCTCTTTAAATTAAAACTTATTTTTGTTAAAAACTACTCCATCTACTTTAGATGCATATTCTTCTAAAATAATCCCAAATAATTTACTATAATTATATTCTCTATACCCCACTCTTTTTTGTGACATTTCAATGTATGGATTAACTTTAATTAATTCTAAAAACTGTTTCGATGTAATTTTCCCAATATAATATTGTTTATATAATTCTGCAGTCTTTATTACATCTCCATCAATTTGATGAATAGCCGGTGCATTTCTTTTAAAATATCCATCGAATAGAGTTTTATCTATTACAAAAGTTTCATTAATTACACTTTTTTCTCCTCTTTCAGTATTAGTAATAACTAATTTATAAATATTATTTATATTATTTATTTGTAGTTTTTGTTTTATATCTTCAAGCCTATTAGTAATTAAATATTTTTCTATTCGTTCTAGTTGATTGCAAGCATCTGTAATTTCATCCAAATTACGTTCATACTCTCTATAATTAACTGGGTTATTTAAATGCTTTAATTCTGCAAAATATAAATCATTATCTATAACAAATATACGGTCGCATTGATATTTTTCATGATTTTCATCATATACCTCATAACACATATTTTGTATATTTGCATTATCAAGAACTTCGCTTATATCTTTTTCAAAATTATTTCCCTTAATACCTACATCATATTTCTTATTAGCCAAATTAGACATAATAGCTCTTGATGGATCTATGTTCATTGATATCGACGGTACTAATATTAAAAATTTATTTACTTTAATAAAAGGACAATCATATAAATCACGTGACTTTTTATCAAATATTAGAAATTCTATTATTTTATCAACTACTTCTTTTGGAATACCATAACTCATAAATATCCTTTTCCACTTTTTATATTCTTTTATAATGCATAGATGAGATAACCTCAGCTTAACATTCTTAACATCCTTTATATTTTTCATAAAAATTTCAGATTCATGAAAAATGGCTGTATATGCATTTATTAAATATTTTAATTTCATACCTCCAAACTCCACATCAAATCCGTATTCACTAAAATATTCATTAATAAATTCTTTTGTTATTTTTTTATATTCTTCACTAGAATTCATTATATTATATGTATTATTTTTTAATTCTTTTGCTTTCATATAAGCAAACCTACTAAGTTTAGCATATCTTATATCAAAAAATCTTTGTTTTGATATAATAGCTCCTAAAGCTTTGTTCCCAATTACTTTAAATTTAATAATTCCCTTTTGCTGTGATACCTCAAGATTGTAATAACTCCATAATTGAACTAATTGATTTAGAAATGCTTCTTCTTCTAAAAAAGTTATATGTTTACTTGCAATTTCTATTTCATTATTTGATATAGGTACATGGAAATTCTCTATACTGATACTTTTATACATAAAATACTTTAATACTTCTCCACCAAGTTCTGAAACATTATCAAATAAATTAACATTTACATTGTTATAATTATAATCATCTCCAAATCCTAATTCTTTTTTCATATCATTATTAGAGCATTTCAATAAGAACTGTTCTAATGCCAATAAATATGCTACCATTTGCTTATCTTTGGGCAAATTGCTTTCTGTTTCTATCCTTCTGTTTAATATTTTATATGCATTGTTTATTATATTAACCTCATTTTTAAATTGATTTATTTTTATTTGATTTTCTTCACATTCACAGAACTTATTTATTATTTTATTATACGCATAAAAAAACTTTTCTTCATTTTTCAAATTTTTATTTATACATACACCAGATTTCTTTAATAACTTAATTGCTCTATCTATTCCATGTTTATTATATATTTCAAGTATATAATTAATAAACTTATTTGGATAATATTCAGCTAAATTTTCAATATCATATAATTCCATTATTCTTTCACCCACTTTATCATTTTTTTATTCCATACATATTCAAAATCATTATATATACATAATATTTTCAGATAAGTATTTATTTATATTTTAATTGTATCATTTTTAGATATATTTTCCTATAAAAGCTTATTTCGTATAATTTAGTTTAAATTGTATAGTTTTATTTTTGTATTATTTAACTATAGCTTAATAAAACATTAAAATTAAAAAATAATTGTTGAAAAATTCAACATAACTATCACCATTTCTTTATTCCAATTCTGTATTATCACTTTTACATGGTTTTATGATACCTATTTTATATTCTCTCAAATCAATTCCCCCACAATACAAAACCCCTGATTTACAGCAATATTATAAACTGGCATGACTTCTTTCTTTATCATCTTATAAAATTCTTCAATAGTCTTTTCTTCTTTAAATTTCTTAGCATCTTCTATTCTTAATAATTCTCTATACTCTTCAATTTGGTTATTTCTTTTTTTATCTACTACAAAAGAAAAGGCTTTATATTGCAAATCGCAGAACTTATCTATATATTTATCATAATTTAATAAGTTATCACTTTTTTTGCTGTTTATGTTCTTAAATGTAGGTACCAAGTTCCATATTTGATCATGAAGTACAAAACTCCAAGGTATAAAATGATCCATGCTTAGAATACCATACTCATTATAATTTTCCTTTGTAAATTCTAATCCTGTATAAATATCATTAATATGATTAGTTTCTATTATCTCTTTCCAAATCTTTGTTTGAGCTGTAAGATTTCTTTTCTTTGGAGCTTCTAGTTTCATTGCTATTCCTGGTACATTAAGATTTCTTTTTTGAAGGAAAATTACAAGCTTATAATATGCCCATCCTTGAAGAATTCTATAATTATTCTTTAAATAATTACACCAATTTTCTCTGATTTTGATTCGTTTTTTACTATCTCCATCTATATAAATTTCATAAACACACTTTTTATCTTCTTTTGAAAGTTCTTCAATTATCTTTTCAACCTTTGATCTTTCTCCACGGGTATGTTCTCTAAAAAATGGTGATAAAAATCTATATGGCACATTATAAGTTAAATCCTTAAGCATCTTACTTAATATTTTATCTTCACAATTATATATAAAATCTAATAATTTCTTTTCATCATAATTACTTCCTAAGCAATATGTATCCTCAATATAATTAACTACTTTAACTAAATTATCACACAAACCAAAACTAAGCTTGTACTTAAGTATTGGATACCAAGCAAAAGCTACCATTCTACTTATAAGTTTTTTAAAATCTATATCAAAATTATCAAGTTGTGTTTCTTCTAATAAAGCTAAAAGCCAATACATTTTATATGTAGCAGACATTTTATTATCATCTAACACTGCTGAAAACATTCTATAATCAACTTCATTACTATAAGGTATAAAGCTTATTTCTTTAGGTAATATTATGCCTTCTTTTTCTATGTAAATCTTATTCATTAAAATTCTCCCTATGTACATTTTACTTTCATGAATATTTTACCATAAATATCAAATTTAATTATAAAAAAATAAGAGCCTGAAATTAATCAAGCTCTTTCATATTCTTAATAAGCTAACAGTTTGTTCCTAATTCACATATTTTAATACCTCCTTAAAATCTTCTTCACTGTTAATTTCACCATTGTCATATTTTTCTCTTAATCACACTAAAAACGCTATTCAATATTCCAATTCAAACTTTAATTACATACCTTTTTATTTACTAACACCTTTTAGTAAAATTCCTTTTTCAAAGCCTCCACGTTCAACTTTCTTTTTATGTCTAGCCTTTAAAAGATCTTCTTCACTATATCCTAAAGAATTAGCAAGTCCGAATATTACTTCTATTACATCTGCTAATTCCTCTAAATTTTTATCTTCAATAAATTCATTAACTTCTTCTTGAAGCTTCATTTCTAAAAGTTTATATTTTTCTTCTTTAGATGCAATTTCTATTTTGCATTTTTTATTATCTCTTTCTATAATTTCAGGTATTCTATCTCTTACAAGTTTATTATATTCTTTATAATTTTTCCCCATATATAAAACTTTCCTCTCCAAATGTACTTTTATGAATATTTTACCATAAATATCACATTTAATTACAAAAAATAAGAGCCTACATTACATAGACTCCTTTTCATAAATAATAAAAGTTATGTACAATTTTATTATTAATTATGTTTGTTGATAATTAATTCCAACCATCTTACAATCTTCACATATGTAGAAATACATTGTTCCATCATAAAAATTAATTGAATCGCTCTGAATCTGAGCTAAATATTTCATTTTCTTCTTGCAGCATGGGCATTCTAAATGAATACAGTCATTAACAAAATTTCCTCTTCCACCTATTGTAATTAAATCTTCACTAAAAGAACCATAATATTTACTTACTTTCTCTTTTGATAAAGTAAAATGCTTTGAACTCACTTCTTCTATTTCATCATCGTCATCACATTCATAGCCTTCAAATGGCATAAGTTCACTTCCACCATCCAAATCAAATTTACAGAATTCATCTTCATATGGAAGACAGTTTAAACATACCTTTATATTTATCTTTCCTTTTAAATTAATAAATTTTAACCTTTCATCATTTCCATCAATAGAGAAAATATCTACAAGCCTTGAATTGCATTCAGAACATCTTTCATCACTTATTGCTCCTACAATAACAGCTTCATCACTAATTTCTTCATCTTCAAACATAACATAACAATCATCATAAGCTAAGTTTATTTTTTTCTTGTTTTCATCAAATGTCCATCCTCCACATTCTGCATATACAGATGGATTAACATATAATTTTTCTCTCCACTTTGGAGGATTATTTTCAAATTCATAGAAAGCATTTAAAACAACATCATCACATATTATCGCAAGACATTCTAATAATTTATTAGCAGTTAATGACTGTTCCGTATTCTTTAATCTTTCAATAAGCTTGCCTCTAACTTTTTCTGATGCATCCTTATACAGTTCCTTTGGATAATATACTTCATTATTACAAGCAGCCTCTGCAATTTCAGAGGTATCTGCATTTGTATAGCTAATTATATTTTTAGCTTTATCAATATACTCATCATCTTTAATATTATTAATTATTTCTTTAATTTGAATATTAATTTCTTCATCTGATAATGATTCATAAGCTTCTCTTTCCAATTTTGACTGACAATTTAGACATACACCTTGAACATATTTTTCTCTTCCACATATAGGACATTCATACATTCCTATTCCCCACCCATCTTTATAATTAACATATCTATTTTACCATATTCTATGTAAATACTTATTATTTAAGACTTGAAAATATAGATTATGCTTAACTTCAAAAAAATAAGAGCCCATATTACATAGACTCTTTCATATTTACTCATTATAATCCTGTAATTATATCCAATTTTAGATAATGTTAACATCCAGGAAGGATTACTTTAAAACTATGCTCAATTCTTGAATTTATAAACTTAACTTTCCCTCTATTTTTAAAGGCATTTGTTATTCGTTTAAACCCTTGCCCATTATTTAAAAATCTCTTTTCGTCATCTAAAGTTGTGAGTTTTTCATAAAGCCATATATTTCTTTTATTATAATGTATTCTTTCACTTTTACTATTTTCATCTATAAGTTCTCCAGGGCTTGAAACAATAACATTATTTTTTTCTATGGTAACTTCAATGATTCTATTTAAATCAAAATATTCTCTGTAAAGAACAGCATTTTTTATTGCTTCTGTTATAGCTGAACATGGATAATCACATTTAATTATTTCTGATAGTTTCTTTTCTGCCTTATCTATCATAGTCAAAAGATTCCCTTGAATAATATAAACATCACCATAATCATTGTTTAAGTTGTCCACAATTTTTATCATATTATTAGGAATACAAAGATAATTATCATCTGAAAAAACAAGAAGTCCTCCATATGTGCATATAAGCTCACTTCCATCCCTTTCTTGTGCCGCTATCCCAGATGAAAGAAGCAAAAACTCTTTATTTTCATCATTCATTTCAATTCCTTTATGATTAAAATATTTTTTTACAAGCTCCATATTAAGCATATCTATTTTGCTATTAATAAGAGGGCACGTTTCAATTGTCAAACTCAAGTTTTGCTCTAAAAGCGTTATAATTTCTTGTTTCCTCATAACATCAGTTGTTGAACCTCTTCTTATATAAAAAGCTCCATTTTCTCTAATCTGATAAGGCTTTTGTCCACCATCATAAATTGTTATTATTCCAATTTTTTTATTGTCTATATAAATGAAATCAACTTTCAAAGGTATAGGAGGCTCACACCTTGAAGTTATAATCTGCTGAATCTGTTCTTCTGTGAACAAATCTTCTTTTCCAACGCCCATTATCTTCTTTGTTTTATCCTGTATTCCAACTATGATATATCCACGTCCATATCCAGTATTGGCAATTGCACATATATCTTTTGACATTTCCTTCTTTCCACTATCGCTCACAAGATCAAGTTTCAATTTATAATCTAATTTTATTCCTTCTTCTCTCTTTAACAATGACATGAATTTTCTTTTATCCATAAACCCCTCCACCTAAATATTAAAATCCCCATTAATAAAATATATTTTTTTAAGGTCTTTAATATTTTACACCCCTGGGGTCCATAAAATTCCAACTACATTATAATTATATTTTTATCTACTATATATTTCTATTCCATATTTATCAATTTGTTCTTTTACTTCTAAATTCAAAGAATCACTAAACAAAATGTCTGAAGAATAAATTCCAAGTTAAATCTTTTAACATTTCATATTTTTTTATTATTGAATCCCTATACACTTCTTTTGTTATATCATCTGGATTTTCAATAGCATTAAAATTATCTCTAATATTCTTTAGATGTGTTAACATTCTATAAGCATAATTATATGTTAAGTTAATTGATTCTCCATACTTATTTAGTATTCCACTCATTACATATCTCCTTACATGATAGGTTATCTTATATTTAATTGTACATATTATTTAATGTTAATTCAATATTTACACACCACAGTATACAAAAAATTAGCTGAATGACTTAAACTTATTCTAATATACATATATAGTGATAGATTAAATAAGGAGGCTTTACCATGCAAAACGTAACTTTGAATAACGGCGTTGAAATGCCTATCCTGGGATTTGGTGTTTATCAAATTGAAGATACTGCTCAATGTGAGCAAGCTGTCTATGATGCACTTATGACTGGCTATCGTTCCATTGATACTGCATCAGTTTATATGAATGAGAAAGCTGTAGGTCGCGCCATCAAGCGTAGTCACATCCCTCGTAAAGAACTTTTTATCACTACGAAACTCTGGATTCAAGATGCCGGTTATAATAATACAAAAAAAGCATTTTCACAATCCCTAAAACGCCTGCAGCTAGACTATATTGATTTATATCTTATACATCAGCCATTTGGAGATATATATGGTTCATGGCGTGCTATGGAAGAACTATATCAAGAAGGTAAGATTCGTGCCATCGGTGTAAGTAACTTTCAGCCAGATCGTTTGGTCGATTTAATTATTCATAATAGGATTATTCCAGCTGTTAATCAAGTGGAAACAAACCCTTTCTGTCAGCAGGTTGAAAGTGCCATGCTAATGAAAGAAAACGGAGTGCAAATCGAATCTTGGGCTCCATTTGCAGAAGGACACAACAATATATTTAAGAATGATGTTCTAGTAACACTTGCTGAAAAATACAACAAATCAGTAGCGCAAATTGTTCTTCGTTGGCTAATACAACGTGGTGTAGTTGCTATTCCTAAATCTGTTCATAAAGAACGAATTATTGAGAATTTCAATATCTTCGATTTTGAATTAAGCAGCAATGATATGGAGAAAATTGCAATGCTGGATACAAAAGAAAGTTGTTTTTTCTCTCATAGTGATCCGAAAATGGTGAAATTGTTTAGTGAAGTTAAATATGACGTCTAACTTGCTTATCTAAAAAGAGTGTATCTACTTTTTAAAATTTATTTATAAAGATGAATAACGTAAACTTCTTCCGTGAATAATAAAAAATAAAGTAAGGTGGTGATGTTAATGGGTAATTCTCAATACAACAAGAACAAGAACGATAAGAGTAATACTGACAAAAATAAAAATAACAATAACAAAGATAAAGGCAACAATAAAGTAAAATAAAATATTGCATATATACTTTGTAAGTAGAAAAAATCTACTTATAACAGTAATAAAAGTGACAACAAATCTATTTTTCAAATGAAATGGGCTGTATCAAAATAAATTTGATACAGCCCATTTCTGATATTACTCCATTATTGATATTGTGCAAAATTACCATTCTTATTAAACGTAAGAGTTATAATAATTTTCTATTACATTGTTTGATTTCTTGTATATCTTTATGGAACTTAAACATCAAACCAGCAGTAGTAGCTTGAGCCATTGTTAAAACCTTTGAAGTAATTATATGAAACCTAACTTGCCTATTTTGCACATGGATATTCTTTCTGTATATATTTATGGCTTCTTTGCTATTAAAATCAATATACTGTTTTAAGGAATTAAAATATATTCCCCCTTCTTCTATTTTAAACTCATCATGATGTGTATGGGTTCTAATTACCCAATTCTCATAACTTTTATGATTATTTAATAAGTGAACATTAGCATGCTGAGGGACTGTCAAGTCTTGAATCAAATGACAAGCAGCACCTAAATAGAACATTGAATCTTTAATGTTGCCATGAGAATATTCATTTAATGATCTAGTATAGTAAGATATACATTCTCTTTTTGCATCACTACTACCGTATAATCCCTTGTTCCTATGTGGATTATAAAAATGATTACTGCTTTTTAAATCCTGATCAGCCCAAACTACTCCAGCATTAATATCACTTATATATGATTTCATAAGTTTATAAGCTTTCATATGTCCATCATTTTTTAATACTATTAAAGACTGAGTATTTATAAATTTATGAACTATACACTCAGCTTTCATTATTCTCTTCTTTACAGGATTTACAGTTTTCAGCATTTTTTTAAATATGTATGAATATAATTTTTCTAAAATTTTCATAATCATCATCCCTATAAATATATATTTATAATCTTAATTATTATAAACATATATTTAACTATTATTCATGTGGCATGTGATTAAATATTTTTTTATATTTTATAAATTAAAGTCTTATCTTTCCTCCATATTTTATTAATATATCTTTAATAGAATCATTTTGGCACAGATATAATGGAGTATGTCCTGCATTATTTTTTGAATTTATATTCAAGCCAAGGGAGATAAGAATTTTTAGAAAATCTTCGAAAGTTTCAGTATTACAATTTAAATAATCATTATGTAAAAGAGTATTTTTATATTTATCAGTATGTTTGATGTCTGCTCCATATTTAACAAGAAGGTTCAAAAGTTCTATAGAATAACTAAAGCTACAGCAAAAAATTGGAGTTTTACCTGCTATATTTTCAGCATTAACTTCAGCTCCTCTATCTAATAATAATTTAACAATTTCAATTTTAGGTGTTGTTCTTGCACATATTCTATGCAAAGGTGTTTCTTTAAAGTAACTTTGATGACTGTTGATATCTGCACCATTATTAATTAAAAATTCTATTACTTCGAAATAATTATTTTCACAATTATCTATGGCAAAATTAAGTAGGCTCTTATCATCACATTTTGCATTAACATTACCTACATTCTTTATAAAAGCTTTAAGTTCATCCAAATTTCCCTCTTCTATTATTGTTGAAATAGGTTTTGGCCTTGAACCAAATAAAATATCATAAATTTTCATTGAAAATTTCCTCCTAATATTTAATATTATAAATTAATTATAATATGTTTTTATCGGTCTTTTTATATTTTTCTTCATTTATTATATACAAATTTTTATATTAATATGATTTACCATTATTATTCTTATTAAAACAACACTATATTTTAACTGAATGTTGATATTGTAGTATAAAGCTCATGGACAGAGGAATCTACTTATCTCATAAATTAAAAATTCCCAACAATACTTACATTAAAAGTATTGTTGAGAATTTTAATGATGAAAGATTAACAACCCTCCATATAGTTTACCAATCTATTATAGTCTTCAGCTGTATCTGCATCTAATGTGCATCCAATGTCTTTAACAGGAACTGTTGCTATCTGATTTTTAAATTTTTTCCATATTTCTCTAAGACCACCTTGTGCATTAAACTTAAGTATATAATCTATACATTTTGATGAAATCAAAGGAGGATGTTTTTTATATCCATCAATAGTTGGGAAGGAAACCAGAGCATGTGTTCTGCACATGGTTTCTTTTACTGCAAGAAAAGTTTTGATATTAATGGCTGGCATATCCCCTGGAAGAAGATAAAATGCATCACAATTATCTAATGCTGATATTCCAATTTTAACAGATGTTAGCATGTCAGTTTCTGCATATTTTTCATTGTGTATAAATAGTAATCGTGAAGAATCATATTTATTATGAAGTAAAGATTCAATCTCTTTAGCTCTATGTCCTAATACCACAACCACTTTATTTACACCAGCATTAAACATACTATCAATACTATTTTCAATAATAGTTTTTCCTTTCAATTTCAAGAGTGGTTTAAACGCTTTCATTCGACTAGATAAACCCGCAGCTAGTATTACTCCATTTATATTCATTCAACTATCTCACTTTCATTAATAAATATAGTATTACAATGATTATATATTGCAAATTTAAATGTGCAAAAAAAGGATACACAGTTCTTGGATTTATTGAATAATTGTTATTGCAACATATATATTTTTTACTTTTTATAAAATGTATCTCTTAATGGGAAATGAGTACGGAATTTACCATCTAATCTATAATAAGCATGTGCACAAGCAGGCGCTGTTGGAATTAAACATAATTCTCCACAACCTTTTGCCCCATAAGTTTCAGGAATTTTCCCTTTAGCTTGTACCAGAATAACTTCAAGTTCAGGAGCATCCTTTGCTCTTATAAGTCCTAATGTACCTAGTTTTGTCTTAGGATATCCTCCTTCAACTTTAAATTCTTCTGTCAAAGCATAGCCTAATCCCATAACCATACCACCTTCAATTTGTCCTTCAACAGACTGAATATTAACTGCTGTTCCAACATCAAATCCTGCAACTGCTTTTACAACTTTTCCTTCTTCATTAAGAACCACAACCTGAGCTCCATAACTATAACTTACATGACTAATGGGATTATCTTTTATAGCTCCCATTGGGTCTGTCTTTGCAGAATACTCTCCAAAAAATTCTCTACCTTCTAAATCTTCTAATGTTAATCCCTTATCTAGTTCTGCTTTTAATTTTTCAGATACTCTTCTTACAGCTTCACCTGTTACTACAGTTTGTCTTGAAGCAGTACTAGTTCCTGAATTAGGTGTACGAACAGTATCTGGTCTTTCATGTATAGTAAGAGCAGGATCTAATCCCGTTGTTTCACACAACACAGTAGTACACATTTGTGCAATTCCTTGTCCCATACAAGCTGCAGAAGTTCTAATATGAACTTTACCATTTTCTATAGATAAAATACAACGACCAATATCCTTATGTCCTACACCAGTTCCACTGTTTTTCCATCCTATAGCAATACCTGCATATGGATTTGATTCATATACATCCTTAACAGCTTCCAAGCATTCTGCAATTGCAACGCTTTCATCAGCTATCTGACCATTTGGTAATACTTGACCTGGACGAATTGCATTACGATAACGGATTTCCCATGGTGAAATACCTACCATTTCTGCTAAAAGGTTAATATTACTTTCAGTAGCAAAACAACTTTGTGCTGCTCCAAAACCTCTGAATGCTCCGCTAACAACATTGTTAGTATAAACTGACATTCCAAGTATATCCATATTTTGATAATTGTATGGTCCGCCTGCATGAGTACATGCTCTTTCTAATACTGGTCCACCAAGAGATGCATATGCACCTGTATCAGCAATAATAACAGCTTTCATGGCAGTTAAATAACCATTTTCATCACAAGCAGTTGTCATTTCTATTCCCATTGGATGACGTTTAGTATGATAATTTAAGCTTTCTTGTCTTGAGAATTTTACTTTTACTGGTTTTTTAGTATACCATGCCATTAATGCTGCGTGGTGTTGAACACTCATATCTTCTTTACCACCAAAGCCTCCTCCAACAAGTTGAGCATGAGAATGTACTTTTTCCATTGGAATTTGAAGCATAGTTGAAATTTCACGTTGTTCATCATAAACAGATTGTGAACTAGTATATAACAAAAGACCATCTTCTCCTTCAGGCATAGCAATTGCACATTCTGGCTCCATAAACCCATGCTCCTGACATGGTGTCTGATACTTTCTTGTTACAACATATTTAGAATTTTTAATTGCCTCAGCTGCATTACCACGTTGAAGCATAGCTCGACTCATAATATTTCCATCAGAATGAATTAAAGGTGCATCTGACCTTAAAGCATCTGTTGGAGAAGTAACAGGTTCCAGTTCTGTGTAATCGACTTCAATAAGTGCGCAAACTTCTTCAAGTTTGTCTTTATGATAAGTTGCTACTAATGCTAGTGCATCTCCTATATATCTAGTTGTTTCACCTTCAGCAATCAGTACATCCCAATCTTGCTTTATATGTCCAATACGTTTGTTTGGAACATCCTTTGCTAATAAAATTTTCACACAATCTGGATGAGCTTCAGCTTTACTTATATCAATTTTATTTATAATAGCCCTTGGATATTTAGAATGAACTGCTCTTGCATAAATCATTCCAGGCAATTCAATATCATCTACAAAAATTCCTGTTCCATTTACTTTTTCAGTTGCATCAACACGTTTAAATCTTTGTGCCATCTTTAATTCAGTTGGGTTAGGTGCAATTTGAATATTATTTCTAAAATATTCTGCTGCCATTAAAATCGCTTCTTCAATTTTCTTATAGCCTGTACAACGACAAATATTACCATTAATTGCTTTCTTCACATCTAATCTTGTTGGATTAAGATTAACATCTAATAGAGCTTTTGCACAAATCACCATTCCTGGAATACAGAAACCACATTGAACTGCGCCTGCTTCTGCAAAACAATGCTCATAAACTTCTTTTTCTCTAGGACTTAATCCTTCTACAGTTAAGATCTTTTTTCCTTCAAATTTTGATACTTTTTGTATACAAGCTTTTACTGCTTTTCCATCAACTAATACAGTACATGTCCCACATGCACCTTCACTACAACCATCTTTTGCAGAAGTGATTCTCAAATCATCTCTTAAAAAAGATAGTAATGGCTTGTCTATTTGAGAAAATACATCTTTACCATTAATATTTAATTTAAACATAAATACCCTCCTATTTAGAATAATTTAGCAAATTATCTTACAATTATTATAAAACGGAGGATATTTTCCTTCAAATTCTTTGTGAAAAGAACTCGTTTATATAAGATTTTAAAATAGTCGTTCAAATTCGTCCTTTGCATACTGGCGAACATTCTCTTCAAACTGCTGATATTTTTTTAAAAATTCTAAACCTTCTTTTGTTAAACAAGTTTTTCCACCTTTACTGCCACCATGTTTTCTTTCAACCACTGCATAACCTAGTTCTTCTTCCAACTGGTTTAGCATATTCCATGCTTTACTATAAGACAATGCCATGTGCCTACATGCACCTCGTACAGAATTCTTATCATTAATCAAGATTAAGAGTAATTTTGCTCTTGAATCAAAGAATGAGGATTCTTTTTCTATACTAATTTTAACAAAAGGATGTAGTATACGTTGATTATGTTTTATTAAAAGTTGGTCTAATTGATCAATATAATCTGTATCATAGATAATACCTTCATCTTCTACATCTATCCATTCTCTTGTAACCCCAATATTTTTAATAGCTCCTCGCATTCCTATATTTCCATCATATTTTAGAATTCTAGGAATCAATTCAGAAGATATCAAAAGTGGATGTCCAGATTTCCCATGATACGATGGTGAAACCAATCCTTTACCACATTCTATCATAGTTTGAAGGGTCTCTGTTGTAAACATTGGAATACTTACTGGAGTAAATATTACCTGATCACATTTATTCTGTAAAAAATCTAATCCTATCTTTGCAGAATCAAATTTCCTTGAATTTTCATACTGATTGTTTTTCAAAAATATAACACCATAATTAGCTAAATCACGTTCAATTTCCTCAGCTTTATATCCGGTGATTATCACAATTGGTGAAATAGAAGCCCCCTGAAGAGTTAAAACAATCCTTTTTATTATAGTAATAGAACCAATTTTTAATAGTGGATCAGAACTAATTCTTTTTGATGATTTTCCAGCAGCAACAATTATTCCACCTGTTGTTTTCTTCTCATTTTTTCTCATATCTACTATACCTCTTACTCTACTTAAGTAATATTATCTTATTTGTAAACTACTCTTTACTTACTTCATTAAAAATCTGACTTATAATGCTTAATATTAGCACTTTAGATTCCATATTAATTTTATACATTATTTCCTTAGTTTTCAACCAACTTCCATCTTTAATAGTTCTATATACTCTTCAATCTAGTTATTTATTTTACTATCTATTAGAAATATGAATTTAATGAATTTTAATTTAACTTCCAATTACCTGCTTTCTCTCTTACTTCCCAAAACTTTTTATATACCCCTTTTTCTTTAATTAACTCATCATGTATTCCTTTTTGCACAATCTGTCCATTTTCCATGACTAAAATTTGATTTGCTTCTTTAATTGTAGATAATCTATGAGCTATAACAATAAGAGTTTTGTTTCTGACTAATTCACTAATAGCTTGTTGTATATAAAATTCATTTTCAGGATCAATGCTAGATGTTGCTTCATCTAATAAAACAATAGACGCATCCTTTAATATAGCACGCGCAATTGATATTCTTTGTTTTTCTCCACCAGAAAGAGATGAACCACCTTCTCCAATAATAGTATCAAATCCATCAGGCAAATTTTTTATAAATTCATAGCACCTTGCCTTTTTAGCAGCTTCTTCTATTTCTTGCATTGAGGCATTATATTTTCCAAGCCTTATATTATTAGCAATAGTATCATTAAATAAATATACGTTTTGAAAAACTATAGTGATATGTTTTAATATAGAATCACAAGTCATATTCTTTATATTAACTCTACCAATTTTAATACTACCTTTTTCTACATCCCAAAATCTTGCAATTAGTCTTGTTATAGTAGTTTTTCCGCAACCTGAATGTCCAACAATAGCTGTCATGCTTTTTTCTGGAATATGAAAAGATACATTATTTATTACTGTTTCATTATCGTTGTACCCAAAGCTTACATTTTTGAAATCTATGTTAAAAGAACTTAAATTTATGTCTTTTGTATTTTCATCAATAAGAGGAAATTTTTTTATATTTTCTATTTTATTTAAAGAAATCTCTAACATTCTAGTTAATCCTGTAATACTACCTAATGCTTCAACTGGTGTATAAATACTAAAAATAGCCACTAAAATAACAATCATTTTAATAATAGATAATTTTCCATTTAAAACTAAATAAGGTGATAAAAATAGAATTATTCCACAGGCTATTTTTAGTGATAAAGAAAATAAAGTATTTAATGGAATAAATTTTAATTCTAGATTGCAATTAGCCCTGCTATATTCATCAAAAGATGATTTTATTCTGCTATTACTATTATTGGAAAGGTTAAATAATTTAAATATTGAAATGCCTTGTATATATTCAAGAACAGAAGATACGACTTTTACTTGTGCTTCTTTTTGAGTTTTTGTAAGCTCTAGAGCCTTCTTTTGCATTAGGTTTAAGATCAAGATTGCTAAAAATAATCCTGTTAAAAATACAAATCCTATTTTCCAATCAAATATTATCATGGCTATACATGTAACAAATACATTAATTATTGAATTAACCATTTTATCTAAGATAAATGGAGCCTGCTTTTCAACAAATTGCATATCTGATGTGACAGTATTAGTTAATTCTCCTAGATTGTTTTGATTAAAGAATCCCATAGGAACTCTTTTTAATTTTTCTCCCATATCTAGACGTTCTTTTGCAATCATTTGATATCCTGTATGTCCTTGTAATCTATAAGTTGTAAATTTACAAATTATCCTACCAACAATTCCAACTAATAAAATAATAGTACATTTTATTATCACATTTATTTCAATCATTGGTTCTATAGAATTCTTTATATTAATTCCTTTAAAAAAGTAGAATATTGCAATCAATGGAAATGATTCAAATATCCCATCAATAAAGCTATAGATAAAACTTTTCTTAATATTTGAAGACATATTCCCAGATAACTTTATAATTTGTTTTAATGTTGTAAACATTGTTTGCCCTCCTTTACACTCCAAGATTTTGAACCTATATGAGCTTCCCACATATCCCTATAAAGAACAGAAGTTTTTAACAATTCATTATGATTGCCTTCACTTACAATTCTTCCTTTATCAAATAAAATAATTTTATTTGCATTTACTATTGTTGATAATCTATGAGCGATTACAATAAGGGTTTTGTTTTTTGTTAAATTATTTATAGATTTTTGGATTATTTCTTCATTCTCTGGATCTGTAAATGCTGTTGCTTCATCTAAAATTACAATTGGAGCATCTTTTATCATCGCTCTTGCAATTGCAATTCTTTGACGTTCTCCACCTGAAAGTAATTCACCAGCATCACCAACTTTAGTTTCAAATCCTTTAGGTAATTTTGATATAAAATCTAAGCATCCAGCATTTTTAGCAGCAGATTCTATTTCATCATCTGTTGCAATTTTATTACCAATTCTTATATTTTCTCTTATGGTCATATCAAATAAGAAATTTTCTTGAGAAACAAAGCTTATTTTATCCATTAATTGTTTAAGTGGAATATTTTTTATATTCTCTCCCCCAACCATAATGTTGCCTTCATTCACATCCCAAAATCTTGCAATCAATTTTGCAATAGTTGATTTTCCAGCTCCAGATGGACCAACAAAAGCTGTCATTGTCTTTGGTTTTATTTTAAAAGAAATATCATGTAATACTACTTCTTCTTCATATCCAAAATTCACATGATTAAATTCAATACTCTCATCTTTAAAGTCTATATTTTCTAAATTTTGTTGTAACTCTTTTGTAGAAAGTATTTCTTTTAATTTACTGTCAGTAAAAATAATTGTTGGAATATTATCTGTAAACTCAATTAATTTCATGATTGGCGGAGCAATTCCTAATGATAAAATCATACCTATTATAAAAGTTGAAAGTTCAATCTTATTATATCTTAGAAGAGTAGCTCCTATAGGTAAGACAAAAGCAATACTAGCTGGCATTATTATATTATATGCACTTAAATAAGGCCAACAATGAGAAAACCATTTTGTCATTACATCTCTAAAATGTATTACAGAATTGCTGAATTTTTCTATAGAAGATAAAGTTTGATTAAATGCTTTTATAACTTCCATACCATTAATGTATTCAACTGTACTTGAATTTAAAAGAGCTTTTCCCTGATTAAATTCCTTAAATATTTCCATGGCACCACCTTTCATCATAATAGCATAGATTATAAAACTAATAATTATTGGTACTAAACTTGCTAAAGCTAAACGCCAATCTACAATAAATAGATAAGTGATTATAGCAATAAACCCTAATAAATTTGAGCTTATTTCTGGAATTGCATGGGCTAATGGATATTCAAGTTGCTCCATATCATCAATAATAAGTTGCTTGTACTCACCAACTTTTTTCTTTTTTAATTCTCCCATAGACATAAAAGCTAATTTATCAACAATCTCATATCTAACAGCATTGATTGTGTTGTATGCTAATTTATGTGATATAGCAGTTGATAAGTTAAATAATATAATTTTTAAACAAAATCCAACTCCCCCTATTATTGATAAATAAATGATATTAGAAACCGTACCAGTTTTTAATATTATTACTGTAAGTATTTTTGTCACAATAAAATATGGGATTATTCCAAATATTACACTAAAAATAGATAATACAATTGAAAGTGCCATTTTTCCATTATACTTTTGTACAAATGAAAGAATCCCAGAATATTTTGTTTCTTCCATGTTTGTCCTCCTTTTTAATGACTATATTTATATTTTTGGTCATTTAACAATTTAACTATACCTCTAAATAATATTTTTATCAATAAAAATATTGAGAATAATTCTTAATTTTATATTTAGACACATTCAAAAAAATAATAAACCAGTATGCTCGTCTCTTTGATCTATTATTTTATTTCATGTGCCTTAATTGACATGTAAAACATACTATGATAACGTATTAAATGACTAATTTTAATTATATATTCATATATTCTAAGGAGTGAAAAAGTTATGCCATTAATTTTTGATGAAGAAACAAAAAAACATTTAAGGAAGCAAATGTTAGAGAATGGCTTTCAATTAATTAAACTTTATGGTTTAAAAAGAACAACTGTTGAAGATATAACAAAGAAATCAGGAGTCGCAAAAGGAACTTTTTATAATTTTTTTAAAAATAAAGAAGATTTTGTATATGAAATAATAATTTTTAAGAGAGATAAAGCAAAAGAGGAATTTCAAAATTTATTAGATGAATCTAAACAATTAAACAGAGCACAATTAAAAAAATATTTAGAAATATTAGTATTCGGTGATTATAACCTTTTTGTATATCTTAATGATGCTGAAATTGCTATGTTAAAAGCTCGCTGGCCACAAGAATACCTTATAAATGAAAAAAATGATGAGAATACTTCATTATGGATTTTAAAACACATTAATAATATTTCAGAAAATTGTAATTGGAAAGTTTTTTCAAATTATATTAAATCTATTGCCATAATCCAAGTTAATAAAGAGCAATTACATAAAGATGCATATAAAGAAACCTTAGAACATTTTATTAATAATATTTTAGATTATGTTTTTATATAAATTAAACCTTAAATCACATAAACTTCACATAATTTCATAAGAGTTTCTTTTAACAACCATCCTAAAATACCATGAAACTAATGTATACTAAATAAATTACCTTTTATTTTTATATATATATTATATAATAATATACATAATATATTTCTTGGGAGGTTTATTTTTATGAATAATCAATTAACAGAAGAAAATATGAAAAAATTAAGGGAAGAATTAGACTATAGGCTAACAGTAAAAAGAGCTGAAATAGCGAAGGAAAAATTAGTAGCTGCTGCACATGGAGATAGATCAGAAAATGCGGAATATAAAGAAGCTTGTGCTAATTATAGAGAAAATGATAATAGAATACAGTATTTAATGACTATGATTTCAACTGCAACTATAATAGATAGTGAAACTGTAGATAAATCAGTACTTGGAATTAATAGTAAAGCTAAAATAAAATTTATAGAGGATGAAGATGACGCTATTGTAACATTAGTAACTACTATGGATTTAGACCCTGAAGCTATGCGTATAAGCATAGAATCTGATTTAGGAAAAGCATTAACAGGTAAAAAGCAAGGAGATATAGTTGAAGTAAATGCTCCTGGAGAAAATTACAGAGTAGAAATTTTGGAAATCTTATAATAATTAATTGTTTTAGAATACTGTAAATAAAATAACATTATAATCTTTATTTAAATGAAATCTAAGTCCACTTACTTAGTTAATGTTAATTCTATATTTTATAGGTATAAGTGAACAAACTAAAAATAGTTGTAATATAACAACAAAAGAATAGAAATTTTATATTAAAATTATTTTTTGTAGAACTTTTATATCTATTTTCATATTATAAACTATAAACAAAATAATATGAATAAAAAAGGAGATACTAATGAAAATTATGGAAGAAAATTTAATGTCAGATTATAATTGTTATCCTAAAAAACAAAAACCATGTATATGTCAATGTGAATGTGTTCATCATGAAGGACAAGAACCTGGAAGAGCTATTTTAAAATGTGGTTGTAGCGGTTCAGCTCCAATTCCAGTAGTGAGTGCTAATACTTTAGGTACTGTTAAACCACTTCCTCTTGCTAATGTTAGCATCGATACTACTAATTTAAAAAATCCAACAACAGTTTTAACTTTTACTTGTGAAATACAATCTGTTCTTGACGTTTCTTTAAGATTAAACTTTTTAATTAAAAAAACTACTAAGAATGGATATTGTGAATATATTTGTGGAACTCATAGTTTCTCAGATGTTATAGAATTTGTTGGAATTCAAACTTTCTCATTCCAAGTTTGTGATAATTCACTATGTAACGACTGCGTAACTTATACTGTAGAATATGTTCCAATTGATTTCATTTTAAATCTTGGTGGTTCAATTAATAACGCTACTTTAACAGCACTTGCAGTAGAAAATTTATGCTAAATTTAATTTAAATCTAGTTCAAATAGTATATGTGGTTTGTCTCAAAATTAAAATAAATCACAATGAATATTATTAGATAGTTCTCTATCCTTACTATGTATTGTGTAAAAAGTATTTTGAGACAAACCCTATCATATATGTTTTATATCAATTTTTAAAAGAGGTATTAAATGAAAAATTGTGATTATATCAATTATGATTACTACGTACCTATGGGGAAACCAGGTTCGTTAATTGCTAAAATTCCAATAGTCT
The DNA here is from genome assembly GCF_031344075.1 of Clostridium aquiflavi. Lineage (NCBI taxonomy): Bacteria > Bacillati > Bacillota > Clostridia > Eubacteriales > Clostridiaceae > Clostridium > Clostridium aquiflavi. Next base: position 62,799 of record NZ_JAVJAN010000005.1, on the reverse strand, counting down.
TAACTTATTTTGAATTTTCTTTCCCATTATATTTTAAACTTGAGCCTAATAATTATATTAACTTAAATGATAATAGTCGTAATAGTAATAGAGTTATTATAGATAAGATTTCATTAAATAAGAATAAACAGTTAATAATTAATGGTATTTTTATCAAAAAAATTAAATGCTCAGATATGTGTGACGCTGAATCATCAAATAAATGTACTACTATAAAAATATCTATAAACAAAGTCTTAAATATAAAATTTTTGCATAAACCTAATTTATCTACTAATAAAACAAATATTTTTAATAAACATAATATTAATCCTATAAAATATACTATAGAACATGTTAAAATATCTGATAGTTCTTATTCATCCCAAAATAACAATTCTATAAATAAAATTATTTTATCTATAAAACTTTACTTATCTCAAGTTCAAAGTGTATTCATTCCAGAGCCTGATGGTAATTTTGTACTACTAAATAAAAACTCTCCAAGCTTTAAATGTACTAATCCTAATTGTTCAGATCTGTATGTTGTAGGATTCAACAAAGATAAAGGCTTAATTGCCGATTATAATTATAATTTTTATAAATAAAGCTGCTGCAAAATTACAGTAGCTTTATTTATTGCAAAAAATTTATAATAATGTTTTTGCAAATTCTAAATTATCAAATTCTTTTCGTTTTATATGATTTAGTGTATCATCTAAATATGTCTTATGATGTTCTGTTGTTTTAGTGAATACTTGAATAAATTTAACTACATCATCTGGTGAATCAATTTTATTATTTAGATATCTACCTACTAAATAGAATCTTAAAAATGAATATCTTATTAACAGCATTATATATCCATCAAATACACTTTCTGTTTCTGAAAATGGGAATAAATTTTTATATATAAAATTAACTAAGTAATTTTCAAAAATATAACTATTAATATTTACGAATTTTTCAACATAAATCTTGAATGCATTTATATAAAACTCTGGATTATTCGTTGCATCTTTTATTTCATCAAATTTAAATCCAGCTATAAGTTCTTTAGTATACTCCTTAAAAGTCTTACTATCAATTTCTTTAAATACATTTAAATCATCTACCATCTTCTTAAAAAATGAAATTTGAATAATATAGTTCATATCATTTTTTTCATATGAATCATCAATTGAATTTATATTATATCCTTTTATAAATTTATGTACATTACTAAAATTATAATCAAGTTCTTCTTCTAACTTTTCTAAAAATTCTCCTAAAATATATAGTCTTTCACTTAAATCAAACTTTCTATTTTTTATTATCTTAATACTTAAATCTCTAATTTCCTTAAAATATTTTACAGGTGAATCCTTAAATTCTTTAGATTTTGTATCAATATCGCTTGATAAAATGTGTTTTCCTAAAGTTTCTTGACTCTCTTTAAATTCGATTCCCTCTTTTTTTAACAAAAGAATTCTTGCAGCTTCAGGACATGCCACATCAAGGGACATTTCATAATATCCATCTATTCTATTTGTAATTCTAGGGAACGATGTACATACATTTGAAAGATATTCTTCACCCAACTTAGAATGAATTACACAGTAATTTTCATCATCTAAAAATGGACATCTTTTTCCTTTTTTTAATTTTACTTTTCCATAATCTATATCATCACAACAATAACCAGTATTATTATGAACATTCTTTTGAAACATTTTTCTCATTTCTTGATCTTGAACTTTATAATATTGTTTAAATGTAGTTTTATCTATATCTACATCCCAGCCAATACAACAGCTATCTTCGCAGCTTCCACCTATGCACTTAAACTCTTTAAGATACATTGGATATCTCATCTTTATCTTTCTTTCCATTACTTTCTTCCTTATCTAATTTATTATTTAACTTTAATATTATATAATTTTATTGCCATACTTAATGTTTTATTCAGTTGCTTTACTTCCTTTAAAACTGGATCTAAAGAATCATAAACATTCTCTACAAATAAATCTATATGAAATCTTAATGTATTTCCAAGTTGTCTTCCATTTGGTGTTTGTGGTGGCAAAGCAAATGGTGTTAGTTGTATTTTAGTTTTATCTCTTGCATAATCTCTAACAAACCAAGCAATAAATTCTAATGCCTCTAAACCATCTTTTGACTTATCAATTGTGAATCTAAATTGTACAAGTAGTTCATTTTCAAATCCACCATTTGTTCTTAAAAGAGCTGCAATTGGCAAATGTGCATAATCTGCTGTTAATACTAAATCAGAATCTACACCTTCTAAGTCACAAACTCCACTTTCAATTGAATCAATTCCCGCAATATTATAGATAGTATCTTGAAAATTCTTAACATCTATTGGGTATTTCATAAAATTAACGCACCTCCCAACATGTATTACTTTTATAGCATAAGTATAGCATAAATATAAAAAGAAGCACTAATACTTCTAAATATTAATGCTACTCTACTATCTGTATTGTTTTAATTCTTCATTAATTATGAAATCGTCTTTTGCATTTATTGTAAATGGTACTGCATGTACAACACATTTATATTTATCACTCCATAAATGCGATGATATTTCCATCTATCATTATATAAATTTTCTCTTTTGTATATTTAAATATTTATATAGCCAAAATAACATTGAAAGGTGGTTTTACTAATGAAAAAATTTATTTCTATGCTTTTAATTTGTTTATCTTTATCATTTTGTATTTTTGCTCAATCAGCCTATGCCGTAAATATCTTTGATGAAGGAGTTTATAAAGCAGCTGATTTTAATTTTTCGTCTGAAAATAAGTATGTTGTTCAAAACATATCTGATAAAAGTAGTGTTTATATCGAAGTTTTTGATGAAAATCAGAATTTATTACAATCAATTCATTTATTACCCAAATCTGATAAATATAATTTAATTCCTTTAAAACCTGACTATAGAATTGTACTAGTGGGTAAAGGTAATGTCTTTATTTCTTAAAACTAAATTGTTCTTTTTTAATATTATGCTATAGAGTGGATTACCTATATAGTCCACTCATTTATTGTTTCCATGTGTTATGTATTAATCCAATATAAAAAATAAAATGTATCAACTAAGTGTGTGTTGCTACATTTTATCTTCCTTTTATATATTAAATTATTTATTATATATTTTAGCTACTTTTTTCGTATTGCTTTAATCTATTCATATTCAATTTCTACTATTCTAGGCAAATCAAGAGCTACAAAAAACTTTATTCTTCAATAAATTGTGCCAATTCTTCATTAAATTTATCACGTTGATCATAGAACAATCCATGGCCACTGTGTTCAAATGCTATAAGCTTGGAATTTTTAATACGTTGTCTTTGTGATTCAGCTAATGGGAATAGACAAACTTTGTCATGAATACCATGAAGAATTAAAGTTGGAACACTTATTTTCTCTAGATCAAAAAATAAGCTTTCTTCATCTAACCAAGAATTTGCAGTTGCAGCAGTAGCCCAGCCTGCTGCTTGTAGTCCTAATTGGAAGAACCATTCTGAAAAAGGCTTAGTTATATGCTGGAAGAAAAACATGTCTCCAAATCCTTGCAACATTTTAGGACGATCATTATACGTTCCTTGAATAATTTCATTTACAGCTTCTTTTTCTAAACCATATGGAAAATATGAACGTTTTATAAGACTAGGAGCTGCTGCTGCAAAAAGTGCAAGTTTAGACACTCCATATTCATTATGTCTGGCCATGTATCTAATAGCAATGGCTCCCCCAGTAGAATGTCCTGCTAATATAAAATTTTTTAAATTAAGTACTTCAACTACAGCTCGAACATCATCTGATAACCTATCGTAGCAATATCCTGTAAAAGGCTTGTCTGATTGTCCAAATCCTCTCTGATCTATGCCAATACATCGATATCCCATTTTAGGTAGCTGATTAAACTGATACTCAAACAGTTTATGACTTCCAGGCCACCCATGTAGAAATATGATTGTCTTTTTGCCCTCTGGATTAAGATCCTCTACATAAACTTTTACATCTGATTCTACTCTAACATAATATCCCATTCAAATACCTCTTTTAATAAAATTTCTTCATTATCAGCTTATTCTCTGTAGAACAAATAGGTGAATCACATATTTGATTTTAATATAATTTCGTTCAAGCATTTACTAACACAGTGATACATATCTCCATAATTTTCACTTCCACTTGGTGGATTATGAAGCAGTTAGCAATCATACACTCAAATTCCTGTGAATCTTTTTGTATTATATTATCAAACGAATATCCTACAATAATAACTAAGTTTTTTTATTTTCCAAACTACTTAAAATATGTTTCAAATCCATTATTTAAGACATAAGCTCCATTTGGGACTTGTGCTGTTATCAAACACATATTTAAGCAATCTACACATGAACCCATTGCATTCAATAAGCAAAGAAAAATTGTATACCCATTTAACCACCCAAGTGCATTTAAAACAAATGGTAATACAATAGATAAAAGTAAAAGTGGCATAATTGAAATAAGCAAAAATCTGCTTTTCTTTATTTTTTCAGAAGTGGCAACAAATCCGCAAATGCCATTTATTCCCCAATATGTTTTATCTGATTTTAAAACATTTGGAATAAAACAAGCATGTAAGAATTCATGTATTGTCATAAAAATAAAGATAACAGGGATAAATAATAATGTTACTAAATGTAATTCCAATGTAATATTGAATCCTTCATTGCTTTTTAAGAAATCTTGTAGTGGTGTATATAAGTTATAGAAAATAAACATTTCAATTGCGCCATTTATCAACATAAATGGTGTAGATAATAAAATAGTCCATGTAAAATTAGATGGTTCTTTTATTTTTTTCCAATTGTTTAATATAAGTTTTTCACTTAACGCCTTATCTGTATCTGGAAGTTTTTTTATGTATTTCATTTAAAGTAATTCCTTTCATTAACAGCTTGTCTATAATTCACTAAGTTATCTGTAATCTTTATTTAATTATATCATGTATTTAATACCAAATTATTCAATTCACAAAGAACATTTTTATCACTTATAATATCATGTATTTTGCCTCTATATTATGTAAATTGTTTATTTAGGATAATTATAACATATTATAAATATCACATTATTATATTGTTTTATCAACTCATTATTATAATAAAAGTATTCTGTAATAAACGTTCTATTCATATTGGATTTATGTCTAAATATATAAACATAAATCCAAACTAAATAGTGGATAATTTGTTTTTATATAAAATTATCTAAACTCTCATAAAAAAGCCATCATGCTATAAATTTTATACAGCCATACGTTTTATATCATCTGGAATAATTAAATTTGCTTCTGTTAAAGATTTAATTTCATCGATTGTTGTATAATCACTAATCTCCCTTAAAAATAATCCCTTATCTGTTACTTCAATTACACAAAATTCTGTAATAATTAAGTTTACTTGTGATTTTGCAGTTAATGGTAATCTACATTTTTTAAGAATTTTAGGTTTTCCCTTTCCAGTATGCTGCATGGCCACAATTACTTTTTTAGCACCTGTTACTAAATCCATAGCGCCCCCCATACCTGGTACCATTTTACCTGGAATAATCCAATTAGCTAGACTACCTTCCTCATCCACTTCTAAAGCTCCAAGTACAGTAACATCAACATGTCCACCTCTAATTAATGCAAAGGACATAGAACTATCAAAAAATGCTGCTTCTGGTAATGCTGTTACACATTGTCCACCTGCATTTATTATATTTGCATCTTCATGTCCTAATGTTGGTACTGCCCCCATTCCAATCATTCCATTTTCAGATTGAAAAAATACATTTTTGTCCTTTGGTACATAATTTGCAACCAATGTTGGAAGTCCTATTCCAAGATTTACAAGTTGTCCTTCCTTTAATTCCTTTGCAACTCTTTTTGCAATTATTTGTCTTGCCAATTTACTATCTGTAATCATTTAAATTGCCTCCTTTATTATATAATTTACTAATACACCTGGAGTCATTATATCTTCCCTATTTAATTCTTCAAATTTAACTAAATTTTCAGCTTCCATTATTACAGTATCAGCTGCCATTGCAATATAAGGATTAAAGTTTTTTGTAGTTCCTTTATAACAAGTGTTTCCGAATTCATCTACTATACTTCCCTTTACTAGTGAAACATCTGCTTTTAATGGAAGTTCTAATAAATATTCTTTATCATCAATTAAAATCTTACGTTTTCCCTTTTCTACAATTGTTCCTATTCCTGTTGATGTTAGTACTCCACCTAAACCAGAACCTGCCGCACGTATTCTTTCAATTAATGTTCCTTGTGGAGAAAGTTCCACTTCCATTTCACCACTATTCATTCTTCTCCCAGTCTCAGGATTTGTCCCTATATGAGAAGCTATTACCTTTTTTACCTGACCATTTACAACTAATTTACCTATGCCTTTATCTGGATATCCGGTATCGTTTCCTATTATAGTTAAATCTTTTACATTTAAATTTACCAACATATCAATTATGGTTTCAGGACTTCCACAATCTAAGAAACCACCAATCATAATTGTCATTCCATCTTTAAAAATAGACTTTAGATCTTCAAGCTTAACTATTTTATTCATGTTAATATCTCCTTCTTTTTTTTAGAATATATAATACTTCATATAAAACTGCTAAATATATTGAAATGATTGTATTGATCTATCATCTAACCTGCAAGTACACATCTTCTTTGTTTTGTAAAATTCCTTGCAGAAGCTATAACTTCACCTGTAGGTCCTGCAATAGTAAAAGTTGTAAAGCCTTCTGTACCTGGAGTATATTTATCTACCAATTCATGCTTTAATATTTTATCTTCATATCTTCCCATGTGTGTTTCATCTACAATCATTTTTGCTAATATTTCTTTATTCTCCAATGTAGCCTTTCTTATACCTTTTATAATTCTTTCCCTATCTTCTTTTGTATAATAAAGACTTAATTTCTTTTGTACATAAATTGCCTTTGTAATAGGATTTTCAACTTTTTTAAATACTCCTAAATATGATTCTTTATTATTAGATTTGTCACCTTCAGTTCTTTTTGTAATTTTTAAATCTTTTGTTTGCGATAATACTGATAAGTTTCTTTCCATATTGCTCCTCCTCATAGTTATAAAATTTTCACACAAAAACCCATAAGAGCTTTTGATTTCTATCTTTTATTAATTAGACTATATTTTTAAACCATGTAATACTGTATTATAATGGCGAGTTGGCATTTGAATTTAATTAAAACAAATCATTAATTAAAGCTTTTATTAATTTTCACTATATTGAACGACTTTAGTAAAAATTTCTATAAGATTAAAAAATTTAAGTTATTTGGATGTAGGGTACTACTTGCAAATGGTAAGATATTATAAAAAAGTTTTATTAACTCTAAAAATACGGTAGTTGTTTTATTTAATTATCACTCTGTAAATTTATTGAAATATTTGTATAAATAGTATATTATCACTAAATTATCCAAAATCAATATTTAAATTCCATAAAATTACTCACAGCTAGATAAAACGTTAACAAAACGAGAGTTGGTTATATATTTTGATATCATAAATTCTAAAGAACAATTATAAGAAAATTAAAAATAATATCGAATTTTTCTATTTTTTCTGAAAACCTTTTAATAGATATTAATAATTTTAAGAATTCTTAGTATAAATTGTAGTTTGATAATACTTTGTTATTGTTATTAAAAATGGCTATATTTTAAATATTTATTAAAATTTCTCTAATTTTGTAAATACTAAAAAAAGAATATGATCTCTATACTAAATAGAAATCATATTCTTAACTTAGATTTTTTAATTATTTATAACAGTTTGCAATTTATTTTATTTATTAATATATTAAACTACTTTTTAAGATAATCATATATAACATCGGGAGATGGAAGTGTTAAGTCTGTGAGAATATGAGAACTTGAAACTATTTCTTTTACAGGTAAGTCATTAAATGGTGCCATAGCATGATCAAATAATTGTAATCTTGCAGGACCAGTCCATGCCTCATGTACAGTAATGTCTTTAATTTGTGCAGATATTAGCTCACATATTCTTGGAGTTCCATCATAGTTAGGTATAATTTTTAACATAAAATTAGGACGACAAATTTGTTCCTTTGCTTCATTTAAATCTAATTGTTTATGCTTATATCCCATAGTTGCTATTGCTACTCTTAATTTTCCATAGTCTAATGTACCAACTAGTGTGTCTGAATCAACAAATAGCTTAGGATAACCAAGTTTTTTAGGATACGCACTAAGTTCTCTTCCAACGGCAATAGCTGGCTGATTATCTAAATACATCATATGCAAATAGTCACCCTTTTTACCATTATAGCTTACTGGTATAGCCTGTCCACATTCTGTATAAGATCCTAATCCACTTGTGTCAGGCATAGCCATCATTTCAAATCTAACTAAAGGATCATCTCCTAATTCTAAAGGTTCTGGTACAATTTTACGTAAAGCATCAGCATCAGTACGGTATATAATATTAAAATATTCACGGTTATGGAACATGTAAGGTCCTCTTGGGAATGCTGGAGCTGTTAGTGGTGTTGTAATTTGTTTAGATACTTCACTTTTTAACATAACTATTCATCTTCTTACCTTAAATATTTGACATTCTCATTTTAACTTAATTGTATTTTTAAATTACAATGTCATTATAGTATAAATGCTATAGATAGATACTAAATCTTAATACTACAATTTCATATTAATCTAAAACACAGCTTATAATTAAAATTGAGATTTAAGATTTATTAAATGGAAATGAATCTTTGGATATGTCATTACCCTTTAAAAGGATTAATACGTAATGTAGAAATAACTGAATTATAAATAAACCAATTATTTTTACATTATGAATAACCTAAAATATTAGTCTTAATAAAATATATCATACTATCCATTTAAAGTAAAATAATAAATAAATTTACAAATAAAATATCTATATTTTAAGTTAATAAACTTTATTATTCCATTCCCATAGTTTCCAAATCTGTATTCTTTCCAAAAGTGCAATAATTCAGATTATAATTATTCTATTTCCACTGCTAATTTTTCTAAAGAATATTTTTTATTGCATTTTGGACAATAATAAAAAATTTTAACTTTATACGTTTCTACATCTGATACATACCCATCTATATTTGTATTCCTTACTATACCTTTATACTCTTCACTAGTATTTTTTTTCATTTTTGCTCCACAAACTTTACAATTTTTCTTATATACTAAAAAATATTTTAATTCTCCAAATCCAAATGACCATTCTTTTCCTTTTACTTTTGGTACATTACACCTTGCATAAAACATATTGCAAACCCTAACTCCAATAAATATTAAAGTTCCCATAAGTGCAGTTGCCCCTAATATCGTCAAAAACAGCAAACCATATTGACTAAGCGTTAATCTACGTGTATTTTCAAACAACACTTTCTTTATATAGTTGATTCGAAAAATATAGAGTATAAATGTGAATTTCAAGATTTTCTTATATTCTTTATTGTTTATTATCTTCTTTATTAAATTATTCATAATTATTTTGTTCTCCCTGTTACTTCTTATAACTTTACTTAAATTGTAAGCCTTTCTCTTTTAACTGTTTATTTAATTTATAACACTCAATCTTAACTTAAAACTTATTTTTCTAATCCACATTTCTTATATATTTCTAAAATTATTGGTTGTTTTCCTTTAATATAAGAATCTATATCTTCAGGATATTTTAATGCCATCTTTTTTTTAATAACACTATACCTATCTTTATCTTCTTTATGCTTTCTTAGATAATCTCTAAAAGTAACATGACGATATAATTCTTTATTGTCTTTACCACATACATATAAATGATGTACCATCAAATGTGGTTTATTTGAATATTTAAATGCTTCTCTACCACATATTCCCAAGTCGCCTTCATGAATATAACCAAGGGTTTCCAATGCTTTTTTAACTTCATCAAAATTTCTATCAATCACAATATCAATATCTATAATTGGCTTTGCTGATAATCCTTCAACTGATGTACTACCAATATGCTCAATTGAAATAATTTTTCCAGATAAAACTGCTAATAATTCATCTTTTATACTTTTAAAACTCTCTTTCCATTTTGGATTATAATCTTCTACTATTACATGTTTAGTTATCATCAAAAATTTTCCTTCCAAATTAGAATTTATATAAATCTACTAATTTAATCCAATATCTTTGAGTTATAGTATTATCATTTGGGTCAAATACTTCGTTTTCTAATACTCCACCATTTGAAATAATAGTCTTAGCAGATGCAATATTCTCTTTATCACAAGTAATTAGAACTTCTTTTATGTTCAATTCAATGGATTTTTTTAATGCCAATTTTAACATTTCTGTTGCATATCCTTTTCTTCTTTCTAATTTTCTAACACTATATCCGATATGCCCTCCAAAATTTAATAAATATTCATTTAACCTATGTCTAATATCAATCATTCCAATTAATTTTCCACTTTCATCTAAAGCGAGATATGTTGTCGCTGGTACCAAACCATCTCTAACAGTTTCCTCATTTAAATTGTCCTTAAAAGCCTTATACCACTCTTCAAATGATTTTGAATTTGCCAATCCTGCTGAACCATCTATACTATCTCCATTTTTAATAAACTCTTTTTTATAGTCCATTAAAATTTCTTTATATTCGACATTTGGCAAAACTAATTTCAGTCTATTCATTTTATTACCTCCAAATCCATTATTACTTGTAACACTTTAAAATAATTATTGTTCGTACTTAATTAAACTATTCTACAAATTTACTATTTATATACTCAACCTAAAACTATTGTTTTAATTAGTGTCTATGGCTAACTTATCAAAAACTTTCATCACATATGGGTTTCCATCTTTTTGCTTTGAATAAAAAATAAAAGTTTCCCAAAAATCTAAATTTATAATAAACTGATACTCTCCTATTGAAAATTCCTGCAAATACTCATCTTGCATAGCCAGATTCATATCAATTGATCCTTCTAAAACTTTATTTTTATATAAAAATTGTAATACTTCTATTAATTTATTTATATCCTGATGATTTGCACTGTACTTTACAATGGAAATCGTATCACTTCCTGCAACTTTATGTACTTCCCAACCATTATTAGCTTTTTTAATTATCTTATACATGCTATATCACCTACAACTTACTGTTTGTATTTTAATAAATTATATCATATATTGTAAATTAAGGAATTAGATCTCTGTACAAAAATAAAAAGTCATAACAATTAAAAATCATTACAACTTTTTATATTTCTAATCAACTTATTTAACTTTGATAGTATCCCAACTTATGAAACCTATACCATTCATTAATTTTATCTTAAGGTTTAGCATTTAAATATAACATAATTTCTTTAGCAAATTCTAATGTATTGCTTGAATGTTTTCTATTATTCATATAACCAAATCTACAATACAATCTAAAGCACTAACTTGGAATATTATATATTCCACTTGTATACTTAGGAAATATTCCTTGATTTGGAGCAAATAATCCACCTATCCCAGGAATTCTAACTTGTCCTCCATGCCCTTGAAATATAGCACTCACCATCTATTTCTTCTATTTTGTCCATATCACTTAACATAAGGTTTCTATAATATACTCTATACCTCTCCTTCTCTATTTATAAAGTTTTGACAGATTTAAATTAAAATCTATCTCATCATTTTGAGTGTTTGTTCCAGAGGAATACATTCTGCATATCTACCATTCCAAATAAATTCATTATAATATCTGTATGTTTGCTGTGCTGACATAAACTTATTGTCAACTGTTGTATTTGAATAAGCTGGAACTATCATGTGAAATCCATGTTCAAATCCACACTTTATAGTAGCATCAATACAATAATCTATTTGAAGTCCTACAATAATTATATCCTTTTCGCCTTTACTTATTAAATATTCTAACAAACCAGTATCTTTAAAAGCACTATTTACTTTTTTATCAAATATTTTTTCTTCTTTAGATGGTATAAATTTTTCATATATTTCAAAACCTTCAGTTCCTTTTGTTAATTCATTTTTAGCACCATCATCATGGCGTACATATATTATTTCTATATTATTTTGCCTCGCTGTAGCAATTATTTTTTCTACATTTGACACAAATTCATTGAATTTATATAAATTTTCATTTGTTATTAATTTCTGTGTATCAACAACTAATAAGACCATTTATTTATCCCCCTTACAAATTGGAATTTGTATAACTATTATTTATTTATAACTTAACATAAAAATTAATAATAATTTTCTATCCAACCATTTTATATTTCAGCATACTCAAACTCGCCATTAATATTGCCAGATATATGTATACAGTGTCCACAAAACATATCTCCATCTAGGCATTCTATATAAAATTCTCCATTTGACTCAATACTTATATAAACAATCTTCATAAGATTCATAAATCTTTCTTTTGTGATTTCATCATATTTATAATACTCATCTTCTTCATCAAATTCTTCGTCAAAAGATTCATAATACTCTTCCTTACCTTCTTTAAACCAGTCATTTACAAGATCCAAGAGTTCATCAGCAGCATAACTATGGATTTTTGCATCCCACTCTTTCTGGTTATTATAAAGTGTATGAGCAGTTGAAAGATAGTCCTTTATAACATTTTCATCTTTATCATAATTAAATGATAAACTAACCCCTGAATTCATCCAGTTAATTGTTGTATCAAAACTATTAGTTGCTTTTTCAAATGTAAATTTTCCAAGAACTTCATCTTTATAAAATACAGGTTTTAATTCTTCGCGTAAAATATTTTCTAATTCAGAATCTTTATAACATGTATCAATAATTTGAATAAGCATAAAATCATGTTTAGAATTATCTTTAGACATACGTACCTTTAACCTTATAATAGAATTTCTATTTACTGTTTTTTGAAGAATCTTTAACTGTTCATAATCAACTAAAGCTTCAAGACAGTATTTTTCTTGTACTACAGGTTTATTGCTGTCATATATTTTCCAAGCTATCACATACATAGATGCGCTCCACATAATATTATCGCATCCTTGTCCTCCTCCAAAGCCTGATGGACCTGTTACAACAGCTATTTCAATAATTTCTTCTGAAAATCTACTTTCAAATCTTTCAATTTCAGATTGTTTACTCATTATAATTCCTCCATAAATTCTGAATAATAAATATAATATCACGTAGATAAATCACTATTTATCTGTTGATTATATAAATCAAGTTTTATTAAAGATAATTTTATATTAGCTTAATAAATTTAAATTTAAAAATTATTTTTTCTTTTTTACCTTTGGAGTAGGAAGTTCTTCATACATCTCCGTAATCAATCTACATAAGAATTCTTTGTTATCAACATTATCAATCAAAAGCATTGGTTTTGCACCATCATAAGGCAATTCCTCAGTTGCCTCTGTCATCAACTGTCTACTCACTTTGGTTATCTTAACCAAAAAACGATCATCATATATTCCTCCAAAAATCTTTCCTTGAAAATATAAAATATATTCTCCCATCATTTTTCTATAAGAAATATTGTTCAATATATCTAATTGTTCAATAATGAAATCTAAATATTCTTGACTAGAAGCCATATCTTATTTCCTCCACAAATTACTATTTGTCTGTGAATTATATAAAAAATATTTTATTCACACTTTATTTAAATCTACTATTCCGAATTAATTATAACATATATTGTAATTTAAATATTATTCATATATTGATTAATTATATTTATTATGTATATAATTAATCAATATATGAATAAACAAAGGGGAGGGGATCTCCATAAAAAAGAAAAATATAATTATAATTTTCTTTCCAGCAATATTAATGAGCCTATTAACAGTAATCTCATTTACTAATATGGATGTCTACAATACAAAGGGAATAGATTTTAAAGGACTTTTTATAATATCATTACTTTTACTATTTCCATTATTATTTTTAATACAAGGAATTTTATGTGCTGTAAATAATACAAATATAGTTAATCTAATATTTTCATTTGGAGTGTCTATATTAGATTATATAATATTAATGAAAATATATTTAAATGATTCAGCATTTGAATATGTTTTAATTTACTCAGTATTATGGATAATTGGATATACAATAACTTATATTGTTAAAAAAATAAAATCATCTAAAAGTAACTAAATTTACATAAGTAAAATTCTTAAAGTGGACAATCATGTGATTGTCCACTTTAATCATAATTAATTTATCAACATTGCTTTAAAATACACCCTAATTTAAAAACATTTAATTAATATTCATAACTATTCTTTTGAGTTTTCTTTAAAGCTGAAACAAGTACATTTACGCACTTTTCTATATCACTGTCACTAGACATGTTATTTCCCAAATTAATAAGTAACGCATTTTTAGATAAATCCTGATTAAAGCATAACTTACCACGATTATACGAAATTATTTCTGCTTTAATTTCATTTGAACTATTTATATTTTGTAATAAATTTTCAGAAAATATCTTATTGTTCTCATAATAAGGACTATTTTTAGCAAGAACTAATGTTATATTTTTTTGTATCACATTTAGTACTATTTACTGCATCTCCATGTATATCCAATAAAATATTATTTGAATAATCTTTAACATCTGCTTTTATTAAATCACGTGAATTTTGATATGATTCAGTATATTCTTTTGGTGCCTTGCACTTGATAAAATTAAAATATTTATTTATATATGTCGTATATATTTGACATAAAGTAATTTTTATAATAATATAGAAATATGGAGGTGATTATATGGGACGAAATATTCCTATAAAAGTTGCTCGTGCTCAACTTGATATGACGCAAAAACAACTTGCTGAAAAAGTTGGAATTTCTAGGCAAACAATGAATGCTATTGAACAGGGCGATTATAATCCAACGATTAAGCTATGCCGAGCTATTTGCAGAGCATTGGGAAAAGGACTAGATGATTTATTTTGGGAGGAAGAAAATGATGAATAAAAGAAAAAATAAATTAGATGAAATGCAAGAACAAAAACTTTTAAAAATTGAACGAAATGGCATGTGGTTTGCATTTTGGGGACTCTTTGCCACTATCCTCATTCAATCATCAATTGGTAAAGGAGATATTATAGGTGAGTTGATTGTATTCATGTGCCTTTCTATATACATTGTTTTTGCATGCTTGAAAAATGGAATTTGGGATAGAAAATTAGAAGCAAACATAAAAACTAATATAATTGTCAGTTCAATATCAGGTATTTTATGTGGTATAACATTTTTTATATCCTCATATTTAAAATATCATAAATTGCTAGGTTCAATCGCTACAGGAATAATTATGTTAAGTTCAGTTTTTGCTTTAGCTTTTGTTACATTAACTGTATTTTCATCAATCTATAAAAAAAGAATCAAAAAGATTGAAGAGAGTTGTGAATCAAAATCTGATGAGGCTAATTAAAAAAACATAAAAGGACGGTAATTAATTTCCATCCTTTTATGTTTTTAACTATATTATTTTGCCTCGCTGTAGCAATTATTTTTTCTCCATTCTCTTCAAACTCACTAATCAAACTTTCCCACTCAGTTTTATAACTACTTGTTAATGTAATAAATTTCAATTTAATACATCCCCTGCTGTAAATAATCCGTGCAATAAATTAAAAATCCTAAATTATCAAAAGGATAAAACCTAAAGATAGCTTTTCCTTGAATATCTTCTTTATCTATATAAGGATTATTCCAACGTCGTGCATCACATGAATTTGCACGATTATCACCTAAAAAGAAAAACTTATCTTCTGGTACATCAAATACTCCATCATATTTTTCATTATTTTTCACATAATCTTCTTTAATATCAGTTCCATTTATATTTGTAATACCATCATGTATTACAATATGATCTCCAGGTAATCCAATAACTCTTTTAACAAGCCTTTTTCCTAATTCATCTGAATTAAATACAATAATATTTCCTCTTTCTATATTTTCTGTATTGTATATCCTCGTTACAATTAGCTTATCCCATTTATTTATTGTAGGTACCATTGATGTAGACGGAACATATACACTTAAAAATAAATACTGTTTTATTAAAAGTGCTACTGCTATTGCCAAAAATACTGGTACTACCCAATCTTTTAAAAATTGTTTCTTATTAATATTCATAATTTATTATTCCTTTCACCTTTAAATTTACGTTTCAAGTTTCTTATGTTTATAATCTTTTATTAAGATAATTAAATACAAAAATCCCACAGAAATACTGAAAAACAAGTAAAATAACAAAAGTGATAACAATATATGTTGATAGTGGTTTAAAATCTCCAACCATATTAATTATAGAAAATATTATTATTAATATAGAATATATAAGCAGCATTATTTTATAAGTAATACATCCACTTTTATCTCTTATCATAATCTTTCTCTCATCTTCTAATTCTATCTTTTCAATCTTCAATCTTTTATTATACTCATCCTGATTTTTTGGTTTTGACCAGTGCATATATTTCAAAATAGAAACTATTCCACAACTAACACCAGCACCTCCAAATCCACATAATAATCCTTCAAATTTAAATTCAGTAAAGAGAGCAACTGCAATGAATGTAATTCCACATAGCAAATACCCAATACCTGTATATAACACAGATTTCTTCATTTATTCTCCTCCTCATAAATAAAAATTTCTTCTATACTCATATTAAAATATCTAGCAATTTTAAAAGCTAATATAATTGATGGATTATACCTTCCATTTTCAAGAGAGCCAATTGTTTGCCTTGAAACTTCAAGAGCATTAGCTAAATCTTCTTGCTTTATTCCTCTTTGCTTTCTTATTTCTTCTAAACGATTTTTCAAAGTACTCCTCCTTTCTAGGGAAAGTAAACTTTCCATAATTATTATACAAATTATTCCATTTAATGTCAAGCAAACTTTCCATAAAAAATAGCAGACTATATTCTAAGTCTGCTAAATACTATATAAATAGTCTTAATTATATATTTAGATTTTCTCTTAAACTCCCCTGCAAATTACTATTTAAATTTACTTATTTTAACTTATCTAAAAAAAATCGCACATTTATTTCTAAATAATACGACTTTTCAATAGATGTTTTATTTTTGATTATAATATTATGTTTGACTTTCATTAGTTAAATTTATATCATGTAATCTTTTTTCTGCTGCTTTAATTACTTCAACACCTGTTTTGCATAATACATTAATTCCTTTAACAATAGTTACAATTACAAACGCCTCTACTAATTCTTCCATTGTTAATCCTGCTTCTATAGCAGCAATAGCATGTGACTTTGCTCCACTTACTTCATCATCTAAGCTATCTAATATAGTAAAAATTAATTCTCTAGTCTTTTTAGACAAATGTCCACTTTCAATGGATTCACGCATCATTAAATATCCATTTAATCCATTTGGAGAATATTTAGAAAGCACCTCTGCAAATGGTGGGTTCCACTTCAATTCACTTTTATAATAGTTAAGTATACTTTCAAAATCATTCATAATTAAATTACCCCTTACTTCTATCTTATTTATTATTAGTTCTTCTATTATCTTCTTATTTCAAAAAGCATTATTCTCATATTTATTAAATATTTTATTATTTACAACAGATAACTCATTTACAATATCTGCTTCATGACTTTCATTGAATGCCTTAAATAAAGCACATTTATCACTTAAATTATTAAACTTGTAATTTGCTATTGTAAGCATGATTTTATATAATGAAATGGTACCTCTATTCTTACTGCAATCTCTTCAGCTGAAAGTCCATTTTTAGCAAACCTTTTAATAACAATTGTAATATTTTCTCCCACCTCAATTATATGCTTATCCAAATCATAAAACATTACTACTTGTTGCCTCCATTTATGCTCAATTAATCCATGTACATAATCTATATCATTAAAGGTATTTAGCTTTTTAATAAAAGCATCCATATCATCTTCTTCAAAGTATCATTCAAATGTATTATTTTTATCTTTATGAATAAAACCTTTCTACATTTCTAATGTTTGTAAAGCAATACCTCCTGTTAAAGTTACATTTGCACCAAAATCATCAATAACATCTAATCCTAGTATCTTATTATAAAACCTTTTAGATTTTTCTATATCTACTACAGCTATTAAAGTACTTGTGTATCTCATATTACAAGTTTCTCCTTTCAAATTACCATTTATCTATTGGTTAATTATAACATAACTTGTAAATATAATATTATTCAGTTTCATAAGCAAAAATAAAGAGTCATAACAATTAAAATCATTACAACTCTTTGTTTTTGCTTATAATTTTATATTTGACTTTTTAAAACTTATTTTCCTACTAAGTAAATTCTAAAATTGAAATATATCGTTTAAATTTCTAGATATATCGTTAAAAATCGTACTTACGCAACTATCTTTATTCTTTTGGATCATTAAAAAATTTTGTAATACCATTTATCCCTTTTATAGCATTAATATCAGTAATTGCTGAATTACTATTTGTATTATGACTATATACAAGTGGAAATATGTCATGTGAATTCATATGATGAAGTAAAGTACATGCTGTTTCATATGGTTTGTTTATGCTTCCATCTCCCCCACCAACGACAATAACGGCACCTTTTTTAGGCTTTTTAATTGGAATCTCTTTACGAAAGAACTTTCCACAGAAATAAGTTTGAAGCCTACTTCCAACACTCAGCAATGCTCCTGTTAATTCTGAAAAATAAATGGGAGATGCAATTAAAATATTGTCACACTCCTGTATATACTTATAAATTTCCTGCATTTCATCATTAACACAACACCCTTCATTTTTCCAACAAAACCTACAGTCAATACACGGATTTATTTTACAATTATATGCATTAACTATTCTATACTCACCATTTAACTGCTTAACCAATTCATTTATTAAACTAACAGTATCTCCATCTTTCCTTGGAGAACCATTGAATATTAATGTTTTCATAATATCCCTTTCATATTTTAATTATAAATTTAGATTTTCTCTTAGCCTCTTATTTCCTCTTAACTCATTAACATGATTAATGTACTTATTAAACTCTTTAAAAGATAACCCTTCTTTTACTTTATAAAATTCTGCTATTGGACTATCTTTTCCACCTCTTAATTCTCTGTAATAATTAACAATATGATTAATTGCTACTTCCTCATTATCATATTCATATATACCTTTTTTCTCAAAATTAGGGTGTTCCATATGATAAACCTTATTGTTTAAATAGTAAAGTAAAAAACAATGCATATGTTCATCATTTTCTAAGTTAAAATAATCATCAGGTTCATAAATTCTACAACAAAACATTTTATTTTTGACCTTTAATTTGTTTAGCAAATTATGCATTAAAGAAACCTGTTCAATGCATGTCCCTAATCCGCTATCTATTGTTTCTTCTATAGATGATATTTTATATATTTTTCTAAAATCCTTCATGGTTTTAATATGTTTTTCACCATTTATATCAATCCATCCATACTCTATGTGATCATTCATATACTGAAATATATCTTTAGGAGATTTTATTTTATTAATATCCATATATCTCTCCAATTCCCCCTCATTCAAATTACTATTTTAATTATTAAAATTGAAATTTAACGATATAATCGGAGTAGTGCTTTCAATTCTTCATTTTCACCATTTTTAATAACATAATAGTAAATATTATCTCGTTGAAGTACATGTTTCATGAAATCTAGATTTACTTTTGGTAGCACTTCTACAAGGCTTCTTTTCGTAATATTGTTTAAAACTTTTAACATTTTGGTGTCTTTTTGCTTTCTTACTGCATCTTGCTTAGGATATCCAATTCCAAATGGTTCATCAAATAGTTTTTCTAATGTACATTGCAGATTAATTTCACCAGCCCATCCAAAATTCAATCCAAGAGGAAATGAAACAGCATTACCATTATTAATCCTACCAAATAAATATGCATCTGATGGATTTTCAATATATCCACACAGAATATTTGGCAAACTATTACAAGCTAACATCATTCCTTGCCCAGATGAACACCCAGTAACTATGAAATCTATAGATTTACTTTCTAATAAAATGCTTATACAAATTGCAATTTCAATATAAGAATATTCACCTTCTTCATCTTGAAAAACACCAAAATTAATAACCTCATATCCTTTATCTTTTACAACCTTTTTTACACAATTATATAACAAATCATTTTTATTTTTTTGAGAACTAGCTTGTATAATACCAATTTTCATATAAAATACCTCATTTAAATTACTATTTATATTCTGGTTAATTATAACATAAATTGTAAATATAATATTATTCATTTTTTTGTAAAAAATAAAGAGTCATAACAATTAAAAATTATTACAACTCTTTATGTTACTAATCCCCTTATTTAAATACATTATCAAGTTATCATTAATATTAATTTTATTGATTCAATTTTCACTTACCATTACGAATAAATTGTAAATTTACTGTTTATCTTTAAAAATCAAAGATAGTAATTTAGTATTTATCTATAACAAGGCTGTGATTTTTCCACCTATTGTCAAGTATTTTCTATATTTAAATTATATTTTTTTCCTGCCAACAAAATGATAAATACTAGCAGACTCAGACAGTTAAATAATCAACTTTATAAATTAACTGAAAAATATTTAGTTATAATGGGAAGTATCGCTAATGAAATAATCAAATCTAAGAAAGTGGAGGCAAAATAAATTCCTCTATTTTTTTATAAGGTAGATACTTTCTAGATACTATGGCTGCCGCTACACTAGCAACAATATAACTAATAAGAATAGCTACCCAAATACCTGATAAACCAAAATTAAAATATGGTAATATTGATTTAATTTTCCTATTTCTCCATAACATAGTTTATTAATATAATACCTTTTCTCTCAATCTGCTGTTCTTTAATAACTTTATAACCTCGTTTTTCAAAAAAAGGTTTTGCAGTAATTGAAGCATGGGTACTAATTTTATCCGTGCAAACATATTTTTCCAGTTCATCGCAAATTGCTGTTGCAATTCCTTTGTTTTGGTAATCCTTATGAACAAACAATCTATCTAAATATCCATTATTATCGATATCTCCGAATCCGACTATAACATTATCTTCAATGGCAACAACTGTAAAATGTTCTAAAAAGGATTTATTCCATTCCTTTAAATCTATACTTCCCGTTGCCCATACATTTAACTGTTCTTCTGTATAGTCTTTTGCATTGACTAAATGAACTGTATTGTAAAATAATTCGGCTAATACCATACAATCTAATGGTTTATATTTTCTTATAATCATGTCTTTTCCTTTCCGAATACCGATTTACCAGACTAATATACTTGAATTGGCAGTTTACTGTTATGTTCATATTGTAAAACTATGAAATTAAATAATAATAATTAACTACTTTTTATTTTTTAATAATTCTAATTGGAGAAAAAATTTAAGGAGTAAATATTTTTATTCCTTTTTATATTCTTTGTAGGGCAACCGAATTACAGCTCCTGTATCATCAAATTTATAATTTGTATTCTCAATAGGAGGCTTTCTATAAGCTAGATTCATTCCAACCTTATAAAGAGCTTCAGCATTAGCACCAGGATCTTGGATAACTGTACCTGTCATATATCCTTTATTAACCAATTCAATAGCTTCTGGTATTCCATCAATTCCAACAACTGGAATAGTCATTGATTTATTACCTTTGTTATAGCCATATTTTTGTAAGGCTTCAACAGCACCTATTGCCATAGAATCATTATTTGAAATTATAGCTTCAATTTTGTTGCCATATTTTAAAAATAGAGATTCAATAGCCTCTTTAGCTAAATCTTTACTCCACTCACCATTGACTGATGCAAGTTCTTCTGTTTTTATTCCAGCTTCATTAAGTGTTGAAAGAGCATACTTTGTTCTTTGATTTACTATTGGGTCACCAATTCTACCTTTTAACATAATATACTGCAATATGTTATCGCGATTTTTATCTATAGTTTCTTTATGATCCATCCATTCATCAGCAAGAATTTTTCCCTCTAGAATACCAGAGTTTTCACCAGAACTTGCTATAAAGACACCATAACGTCCAATAAACTTTATTAAATTTTCATCTGGCTCTCCAAATAAAATTAATGGAATATTTTCTTTAATTATTTTATATAGAGTATCTCCTACTTCATCTAATTTTAAAGTATGTAAATTCACAATTAAAAGATCAAAATTTTCTTTAATAGCTTTATCAATACTTTCATTTTGTATAGCTTGATTTTCTTTTGCATTAAAAAAAGTAAATTCAACTTTATCTTGATTTTCTTTTTGAATAGTTTCTAAATTTTGTTTTACAAGAGAAAGATAGTCATCAAAGCTATGTAGGAATACTCCTATTTTAACAGGAGCTCTTTTATTAAAATTTGAATTAGCACATGCATTGTTTTTAGAAATTTCTATTGGCAAAACCATTATAATAACTAGAATCATAATAAATATTAATAATTTCTTTAAAATTTTCATTGCAATCCTCCATAATATTTATTTAATTAATCTTATAATGTGTTTTTAATGAGAAAATATTCTACTCTATTGTAATATCAATTTTACTACCTTTTTCACCGCCAAACATTATATAACCACCACCTGATAATGTTGCAGTATTATTTTTAGTTAATGCGCTTTGGTTTGTACATACACCGTCTTTTGTATATACTAAAAATCCACTATTTTCAGGTAATTCTACTGTAAGTTTTTTTCCTTCTAAATTATCATTGACCTTATACCATATATTGTATCCATCATCTTTTATAGTACAACTGCTGTTACCTTTTATGATTTCTTTTAGACCATCTTGACTAATTAATATATTTTCAGCTGCTTTCATATATTCAATATTATTTTCTTTAAAGAAATTACAATCAAATGTATCCCTTCCTGCCATTACAGGAACTTCAATAACACTAATAGAATTATTTGCATCTATGATTTTGTTAGACATTTGATAACCATTATTAAAATTAACAGTTATAAAAGCTGGCAAAGCACTAAATATTTCAGAATTATACTTATCTGTTAGATTAAAATATTTATTGTTATTTCTATCTTCCCAGGCTTTACTTACTTCTACTGTTAACTTATTTTCCTCTAATTTTTGTCCCATATATTGTGCCACTGCTGTTTCTCCAACTCCTGGCAATTTTATATACGAATCAGATCTTAAGTAAATCTTACCGTCCTTACTTTCAAAAGTAATTTTTTCACTACCATCTTGTTTCAAAAATACTCCGTTACCATTATAAATATATTCTGTATTCTGTGCTTTCGCTAAAAGTGATGTATTTGAAACTGTCATTGTACCATTTTCATTCATCTTTACATTGATAATTTGTCCTGATGCACCATATGTTCCTTCATACTTTTTAATATCATCATCTATTAAGGTTTTAGTTGGCTTATCAAAAGATTTATCACTTTTTATTTCTTGAATAATACCCTTTTCTTTTAAAGCATCAAGTAACATATTGCAAGCTAAGACCTCATTATATAAGCTACTTCCACCTGTTGAGGATACTGCTACAACCATATTATACTCTGGTAATATAACAGTAGCATTGTGATAAAGTAATGTATCTCCGCCTTTTGCAATAGCTTTTATACCATATTGACTAAATGGAAATATATCTGTTCCATCAAAGCCAAGTCCATAGTTAAAAATATTTTCAGTATTATCTATGTTATCTAACCACAAACCGTTTTTGTATTCACCACTTATCATCTGATTAACAGAATTTGCTGAAAGCAATGTACCATTCTTTGTGAATATATTCCCAAATTTACACAAGTCTTGTGTTGTTGAATATATCCCACCTGCACCAATTATGTTTGTACTATCTGGTGGTGTATCTACTGTAGGTGCAATTGTACTATAAGTTTTTGCAAGCTTATCTCTATTAAATCCATCTTGTGTAGTTTTTGTATTATCCATTTTTAATGGTATTGTTATATTATCATGAATGAAATCTGTAAAGCTTTGTCCACTTACTTTTTCAACCAATATTTCCGCAAGTGTAAATCCATCATTACAATACACAGAAAATTTACCTGGTTCAGCTTTTAACCTTTGAGTTTTTAATTGCTCTAATAATTTATCATGGGCAATTGTATCATTATCATCCCATAAGATTGTTCTTGAATATGCACTCCCCATAATTCCTGATGAATGATTAAGCAACATTCTAGTCGTTATTTTTTTATATCTTTCATCTTTCATTACAAACTCTGGAATATAATTTACAATAGGCTTGTCTAAATCAACTTTTTTCATATCTACTAATTTCATTATAGCAGCTGCTGTAAAAGTCTTAGATGTTGAACCAATCCCATACATAGTATCACTAGCTATACTCCTATTACTATTTTTACTATATACTCCACTACTTCCTGATGATATTATATTACCATCATCCATAATTGTATATTGAACACTTGTTACACCATACTTTTCAACAAGCGTATTTGCCTTTTCTTTAATTGTTCCATTTACATTAATAGAATAATTAGAATCACTCTTTTCTAATGTGTTGATTGCGGCATTAACAGGTTTATTTCTATCTCCACATACTAAAGTAAGTTGCGTTGCTAGAAGTAGTGCTAACAGTTTTGAAAATTTTTTCATTAAGTTTACCTCCGAACTTTCTATATGTTTAATTTGTTATTTAATTTTAATAATTGTATTTATTTAATATTCCATTAATTTGAGTAATTTGAATAAATACCTATATTTTTATATTATTAATTTTACCATATAATATATTTTTTGTATGTATAGGTTTATAACGTAAAAGTTATCTATGTGTATGTAAATCTATCACTATAAATCGTAAATCTATAATAAAACAAAAGGTAGAGACCTTTTATTTAATCTCTACCTTTCATTAAACGACCTTAAAAACAAATTCTTAATATATTCATTTTAATATAACAATTGTCTCTTTATCCATAAAGTTCACTACTTTCCATAAGTATCAATCATTTCTTTCTCCTCTTCTCTCAGAGATTCATAGTTCTTTATTGCCCCACGCAAATTAAAAATCTTAATTGTATTTTTCATTTCTTCTGGAAGAACTTTATTTAGCCCTTCTCTTATACCTTTTACATTAATTTCATCTTTAGGGTCAGCTAATCCACAAGTAAATCTAATATCATTTTAAATTCCTATACTCACTTTCAAGAATGCTCATATTGAGCAATGACCAATATTGTTCATTTATTTTTCTACATTCTCTAAAACTTCCTTCAATATTAAATCCTGCTTTTTTATAACACGTAATTGCAGATACATTAAAATCGAATACCCCTAAATCAATTCTATGAAGATTTAATTTATTAAATGCAGTGTCCAAAATTTCATTAATTATTTGCAATCCTATTCCTTTATTTCTATTTTCTTTTCCTCCTACAAGTACTCTACCTATTCGAGCTGACATATTTACTCTGTCTATTCTCAGTAGCTGGATATGCCCTACTGTTTCATTGCTTTCAATTAGCTTAGCACTAAACATTAAGTTTGAAGAAGTTTTTTCAAGCATATTGTTTATTTCACTTTGAAGTTGTTTTTCCAGCAATTCAAATGTATATGACGGACCTGCCCATTGAAGTAAGAATTCTTTATTAGGAATCCAGGAAATTAATTGTGGAATTTCTTCATATCTAAATCTTTCGAGTTTTATTTCCATGTTATCCCCTCCATTTACATAATTATTTACATTTATTTATGGTAGTGAAGCACTCCAAAATTTCTATCTTTTTCTTTAATATTTTTCTTCCTTAATTATATATGTTAAAAGAATTATAAATGAAAATATGATAAGTGTATTTTGAAAAATATAAAATATAGATCCCTTAGTTTCAGATTCTTCATCCAATAAATTTGAAGCTGGCCAAAATGACATAAACGTAAGAACACCATAAGTTCCTACAATTATTTTAAGAATTAAGTTCATATTAGACAAATATGTCCAAGAAAAAGCTCCAAAACTTAGAGTAAATGCAAATATATAATTTAATATTCTTACAAAAATATTAGATTTCTCTATATCTTGCCACCAAAATATTATTAAAAGTTTCTTTACAACTAAAAGTGCTCTTTTCATACTGTCCTCCATTTTTATCTAAATATTATTAGTACTATTCCTAAAATACTTACTGATTTTAAATTCACTTAACTTCTCCAATTCGTTTAGAATAAAGTTCTGCCCACGCTTTTATTTTCATCAATACTTTTATTTCACTACTGAATATGCGGTTCAGTTCCTACAATTTTATATTTACGTTCTTCTTTTATACTTAAATACATTACATTTTGTAAATATAGATAATTTACTTTTTAGTTTAATTCGCTCTATTTTTATATTACTAATTATTACAAAATATGTTATACTTGTATAGCAACTTTTTTAATTTATGTAAATACAAGGAGGTAATTATGGAAGAAAGACTTAATCAAAGCCTTCCAGAACCAGAATTAATTGCAGAAAGCAGACGAACCTTAAATATTATACAAGCTGTATTAATAGCTTTTAGGGTTATAATCATTTTATTTTATGTTATATTATCAATTTTTGGATTAGAAGATATGTATGGTGGCATTGCACAAGGCCTTTTAGAAATAGGCGTACTATTCTTCTTTTTACATACAATAAAAAATGGACATAAAAAAATTGCTATACTTCCTCTACTAGGTGGTATCGTATCTTTTAAATTTATATCCGAAAGTTTTAGTTCATCTAATGGTGATATTTTTTTAACACTTCTTAGTTGTTACATAGCACTTATGGGAATGTTCCAATTAGTATCTATGGCTTACATTCTTCTAAGTAAAAGAATTGAATTTTATTGTTATTATGTTTTATACAATAAGAAAAATTAAAAATCACATAATTTAAACTTGTTCATTATGTAAACAAGCAGTCTACTGTTTTATTTAAAACTTAGACTGCTTATTTAAATTTAAATATAAGATATGAGATAATTTTACCTATATTTATTTTTATAAACCTTAAGACATATTCACCTTATTTTCTACATTATTCAATTATAAAAAATATTTTTATATTTTGCCTAATCAAATTTAAAATTCTAAAATCATATCATACCATTCAGCTCCACCATGTACTGATTTAGATATACCTTGATTTTTATATCCAAACTTTGTGTAATAATGAATAAGCTTTTCTTTACAAGTTAAAATAACACCTTTTCTCCCTGCTAATCTTGATATTTCTATCATATAGTTCATCAACTTAGCTGCAATTCCTTGATTACGATACTCTGGTATAACATCAAGTCCAAAAACTGTTTGGTAATCTCCATATTGAATATGTAATCTAGAATCTTCAAAGAGTTCATCATATATAACAGTTCCATTTATGACACACCCATTAATAAAACCAATTATTCTTCTATCTATTTCTGCTACAAAAAAACTTTCAGGAAATGTTTTAATACGTTCTTCAAAAGATTCTTTAGTCGCTGCTTCTGTATGTGGAAAACAGATTGCCTCCACTTTTGTTACCGAATCTAAATCCTCTATAGATACTTGTCTAATTTTAATATCCATTAATGCTCTTCCTCTCATTCTTATTGTTTTATTACTAATATTATGCTTATCACTATATTTTATTAAAACTATATATTGACTAATAATTTAGATAATTCACCATCTACTATTTCTAAATGTATATACCATGAACTTTTTCCTTTATATTATCAATCTCTTTTTTCTATTCTGTAATAACATAATTTATGATTTTTTCATCTTTAATCTTAGTGCTATAAATTACTATTACAAATTGATTATAACATATATTGTAAATATATTATTATTTAATAAATATTGTGAAACAAAAAATGCAAATTCATATTATCAACTTACTTATATCGCTTACTAAAAAATACCACATTATTCATTTATAAAAATCAAATAATATGGTATCTCCCCTTATCTCTAAAAAGATTAATAATATCTTGTGCAAACTTCTCTTGTAAAACCATAATCAATTATTACAAGTCTTCCATTAATCATTCCCCAGCTACTTTCCCTCTTCAAATCATTCAATAGTAAATGATAGTGCCTCAAAATATTGTTTAGTTCTTTTAAACTAAACAATCCTCTTTTCCCTCTAACATTAAAGTACTTCCATACATCTGAAATGTTATATATCTTGTCTGCCTTTTCCATTATTAACAGATTAAAGTTATTTGAAACATCTACAACTTTTGCAAATAGACCTGAATTATCATAATGCGAAATATTATACTCAGATTTATTTTGTGCAATTCCAGCTCTATTTTTTGCTACTTTGATTACATATCCATTTCCCAAATCAAATACATCTCTACTAGAACCAGAACCAATATATCTATAATATCCTCGCTTTATATTAAACACAATTCCATTAAACATACTATTCATTTTAGACACCTGCTTTATGGTAATCACTTTATATTCATTAGTAAATATTCTATATATTATATATTATTCGGTCTACAAACAATTGGTTCAACCTGCTATTATAACACATTTTGTAAATATCACATTATTCAATTTTCCAAGAACATTTTTTGATTTACTCCACAAAATCTACATCTATTTGCTATTCCAGCACACTACACTCATATTATTTATATAATAATCATAATATCTACTATGAATTATTATTTATAAGTAGGTGTAATAATGACATTTTTAGATAATATTAAAAGTATGTATTATACCTTATTAAAAATTTCATAACATATTAATTATCTTTTACCACTCCAATTATTTCCTTAATAATATCTGTTTTTTAGATTAAACTATTATTAATAGAAATAAGTGAGGTGTCTATATTATGAAATTCTCAAAAATTATAATATTAACTATGGTATTTATGTTGATATTTTTAGATAATGTTAATGCTACTGTTATTGGTCCAACATCAGCATCTTATAAAGAAGGTGTTTATACCATTAATCACGTTAACGAATATACGATGACTGCTAAACTAATTACCCCTAATAGTATTACAAGTTTAGCAATAGTGGATGCTCATGGAAATCAAAAAATATTTAGAAAATTTAATAAAGCATATATTCCTACATCAGAAATATTACTTGAAGAAAGTGACTATATAGTTATTATTGGTAGTGGTGAAGTATCTCTTAATTTTTCTAAATAATGTTCCATTAAATTTTTTGTTTACTTAGGATTAACCTAACATAAGATGTATTTAAATTCTCCAAATCTATCTTTCAACATATATTATTAAAATACCACATTATTAAGAAATACAATATATTTATTTCTTAATAATGTGGTATTTTAAAATTTAATATTTATTATATATATTCAGTAACTAAATCAGTAAACAAAATGCCCTCTAAATGGTCAATTTCATGACAGAAACATTTTGCTAAATCTCCCGTACCTGTCAATTGAATTTCTTCCCCATTTTCATTTAGTGCTTGTACTATTACTTCATATGGTCTTTTTAGTTTTCCAAATACATTGGGATTACTTAAACATCCCTCTATAACTTGTTGACTTCCTTCCTTTTTAATTATCCTTGGATTAATCAGTTTAATAAGGCCTTGTCCCATATCTATTACAACTAATCTTTTTAGTATACCTACTTGTGGTGCTGCCAAACCTCCACCATTTTCTGTATTATACATAGTCTCTACCATATCATTTAGTATATCTCTTATCTTATCATCTACAACTTCAACTTGTTTACTTTTCTTCCTAAGAATAGGATCATCAAAAAGTCTAATTTGTCTTAATGCCATTTAAATCACACCCCTACTTTGATCTGCTCTTGATTTTCTTTTACTTTCCTCAAAAAGAAAAACTTCTTCTATTGAACAATTGAATACTTTTGAAATATCATATGCTAACCATATTGATGGTTCATATTTTTCTGTTTCAATAGCATTTATAGCTTGTCTTGATGTCCCTACAAGTTTTCCCAATTGTTCTTGAGTTAATTTATTTGTTTCACGAAATTCTTTTAATCGATTTTTCACTTACACTCACCTCTGTAATGTTTGCCTTACTTATAAGTATATTTTTATCTTATCTATATGTCAAGCTAACATTACAATAATAAAACCGTTTCTATAAAGGGCGCATTTTAGTTTATTCAATAAAACCTTTTATTTTCATTTTTTCTGCATTATAAAATAATGCCATTCCTGTTTTCATTTTTTTAAAGTTTAGTTTTTCATAAAAACTTTCTTTACCAGGTGAAGCATATAATATAAAACTACATTGTGGTAGACATTTCATAATGCTATTAACAATTGTTCTACCAACATTTTTCCCTTGATATTCTGGTAATACTGCTACATCATAGATTGCAGCTTGATAGATTCCATCTGAAATTGCACGTCCAAAACCAATAAGTTCATTATTGTCAAAAACAAAAACAACAGTGTGACTATTTTCAAATGCTTTTTTATGCACCTCTTGATCAAAATATGCCATTCCAACCTTTTTTAATATTTCAGATACATAATTCCAATTAATATTTAAACAGTTATATTGAATTCTTAATTCCATTTTATCATCTCCTTAAAATAACAATATGAATTAACTATAGTATAATTCCTTACCTTAGGTAAGATGCAAGTACAATTTCAATAAATTCATCTCTTAGTTATAATAATTTATTATATCATTTTATATTATGCAAAATAAAAATAAGTGCAAGTACTAATCATCTATACTTGATTAAGCACCTGCACTTATATAATTATATTTTAATTCAACACTGTAAACACTCTACTTATTATAGTATATAACTAATAGGGATAGTATGGATAATATGGATATGGTGGTTGGATAAGGTAAGGATAAGGTAATAATGATACTGCTGCTAAAGTAGCAAATGGAATCGATTTACGCTTAAAACGTCTAAATCTTCGTGGACGATTATAACCATAATACTGCCTTTGTTGATCAATTTGATTTTCATTTTCTGGTTCCATTACATCCTCACCAACCAACACATTAATGTAATCCATATCTACACTTTCAATAATTCCATCAACTGTACTGCCCTCTGTCATTGTTAAAGTAATGTGATAGTATAAGTACCTTTTACATTTATCTTGTAACATCTGTAAATCCCGAAAATTTCTATAACAACAATCTTTTTCTAAATTCATTTTTAAACATCTCCTTTCGAATACTATAATATTCATCTATAAGGAAAATGTTCTATTGTTTTTCTCTCTATTTGTTCCATTATATCTACAATTAGTTCCTGCTAAACATACACTTACTAAGTACATGTAGTATCATCCACTTTTGTAATATAAAAATCTTTAATCACATAATTTTACTATTATACATTACTTATAATATATAGTTAGTTTACATTAAGAAATTTTCATCTAAGCTTTCGCCTAAAGCATAATAGAATGCTATTATATCACTATCTTCATTACTCTGTATTCTTCTTCCTATACAATTGTATACAAATGCATTAACTCCATTTACTTGAATCGCTGGGCCTAAATTAGAATCTGCCCAGTTCCCTTTATAATTTGAAAGAATCACAAGGCCAAAATATCCACTGCATTTTTTTAATAGATCATTAAGTACTTCTTCTCTTAATCCATTTTTTATATACATTTGATATATATCTTCTAGTACTGTATCAAATTCACTTAGACTGTCCTCACCTAATGTAAGTTCTATTTTAAATACTTCTTTAATCCATTCAATAAAATCAATTCCATAACCAAGCATCATTAGTTCTAAAGTAGCTAATTCATTTGTTCCTTGTTTAATTAATTCTAATTGTTCATCATAATATATCGTTAATTCTTCAATTGATTTTGAATAATCAACTAGGCCCTCTTTTACTTCACCAATTTCAATATTCACTTCTTTTTTTCCGTTAAATATATTCATACTTTCTCCTCATATAAAATTATAATTATCAATAAATTTCTTAAATACATAGTAAACAACTTTTATTTATAATATTTTATAAAATTTCTTCTATATGTTCTTTATACTCGTCTACTGTATTTTTATCATTTAGCTTACTAAATATATCTATAGATTCTTCTTCATCCAAAAACTCACTAACCCAAAAATTAAGTTCGATACCTTCTTTTGAGTTATTTGCAAAAAATTCTTCTTCTTTTAATTCTAATAATGCATCTATACATACATCAAAAATTTTTTCTCTAAATTCCTGAAAAAAATATGTATAAACATTAGTCTCTGAATCACTTATTCTATCTTTATTGTCCTCTTGAAACGCTTTTAATTTGTTTCCAATTCTATAAAATTCATCATCTGCACCATTCCAAATTTTCCATTCTTCTGGGCAAAATCTATAATACCAAAAATCATTATCAGATCCATCGACAATATCATTAAGTGCACTCTTTGTATTTGCTATAATTCCAATTGATCTAACATCAGCTGAACAATTTAAAGAAAAAGCATATACAGTATCCTCTTTATTAGTTTTTACAATTTCTAAAAAAGCACTTTTTGTAGCCAAAATAATATTTTGTTTAAATTCATTAAAATCAAAATTCATCACAGTCACCCTTTCTCATATATCTCATGAAATTTTAATATTAAGCTTTGCTTATGCATATATCACCCACGCTACTTAAACATAGCCATATTCTCCTTAAACAACATTTTATTTTCTATTTTACCATAGTTAATGCTAAATATAGATTTTATTTTTCATTTATATGGAATTTCCACTAAAATATATCTATTGATAAATATATATATTTCGTGTATATTCTTATTAGATATTTAGATAATTATCTAAATATCTAATTTATTGAAAGGAGTGATTACTTGTCATTTAATGATGCTTTTAAAGCTCTTTCTGATAACACAAGAAGAAAAATTTTAGATCTACTAAATGAAAAAGATATGACTGCTGGTGATATTGCCGATTATTTTCAAATTACCAAGCCTAGTATATCTCATCATTTAAGTATTCTCAAGCAAGCTGGACTAGTAAGTGATGAAAGAAAAGGTCAATATATATATTACTCACTAAATACATCTGTTTTTGAGGATGTTGTAAAATGGTTCATATCATTTTTAGGTAATACTAATGAAGGAAAGGAATAAACTAATGAAAAATAAAACTAGTATTTATAATATTACATTAATAACTCTTGCATTTTTAGTAAGTATTGTATTATACAATAAACTACCTAATGAAATGCCTATACATTGGAATACAGCTGGTGAAATTGACAACTATGGTCCTAAACTATTTGCAGCTTTTTTACCACCTTTAATTATGCTTTTTATATGGGGTGGGATGTTATTTACTCCTAAAATTGATCCTAAAAGAAACAATTATTCAAAATTTAATACAAGTTATACTATTATCACAAATGTTATGGTAACTTTCTTTTTTATTTTACATATTGTAGTTATAATATCATCACTAGGATACAACGTTCCAATAAATAAAGTTATCCCATTTATGGTTGGTTTATTATTTATTGTAATTGGAAATTATCTTCCAAAATCCAAGAGTAACTTTTTCTTTGGAATTAAAACGCCTTGGACATTAACTAATGAAGATACTTGGAAAAAAACTCATAGATTAGGTGGAAAATTATTTGTATTATCAGGACTAGCTATAATGATAAGTTCATTATTTTTTGAAGGAAATATACAGTTTATAATTTTAATGATTTCAATATTTGTTGCAGGTATAATTCCAATAATAGCAAGTTATTTTTATTCTAAAACAGTATAAGTTAATTTTAAACATAAAAAAGATCAGGCTTTAATTTTAAAAACCTGATCTTTTTTATTTGCTTTATATAATACTATACCTATTAACAATTTCAATTTTATAATTAACGAATTTTACAATCTTATCTTTCTTTATGCTTTAAATTTCATTACATTTTTGTATAAATATTATAAAATAAATATCACCTTATTATATAATTTATAAAACATTTTCTTAATCTTTTATACTAATTAGTACTATTTCCAATAATATCATATACTATATATAGGAGTTTTTATTTAATATTTCAATTTAGAAAGAGAGGATATTATTATGAATTCTTATGATTTTTTATTTGATTTAGCCTTAATACTGTTAACTACAAAAGTTTTAGGTATTGCAAATAAAAGATTCCAACTTCCACAAGTTGTTGGAGCTTTAATGGCTGGTGTACTTTTTGGTCCTACCGTTTTTAATCTTTTAAATGAAACAGAGTTTATAACACAACTTTCTGAGATTGGAGTAATTGTCTTAATGTTTTGCGCCGGTCTTGAAACTGATATAAACGAGTTAAAGAAAAGTAGACATTCTTCATTTATTATTGCTTTAATAGGTGTTCTTATACCTCTTATTGGCGGGTTTTTAGTTAGCTTTTTCTTTAATAATGACCCTTCTATTTCAGATGCATCTTCAAGTATAATATTACAAAATATATTCATTGGAGTTATACTTACCGCCACTTCTGTTAGCATAACTGTTGAAACTTTAAAAGAAATGGGCAAGCTTAGCACAAATGTTGGCAGTGCAATTTTAGGTGCTGCAATTATAGATGATATTTTAGGCATAATTGCACTTACTATAGTTACAAGTTTTGCAGATTCAAATGTAAATGTTTGGGTGGTTTTATTTAAAATTTTCGCTTTCTTTGTTTTTGCAGCTATTTGTTGTTTTATATTTTATAAATTCTTTTCAAATGTTCAGTTAAAACATGGTAAAGGTATGCGTAGATTTGTAATACTTTCTTTTGTATATTGCTTAATACTTTCTTACTGTGCAGAAGTATTTTTTGGAGTTGCTGATATAACTGGTGCATTTATAGCCGGACTTATAATTTCAAAAACTACTTACTCTAAATATATAGCTTCGCGCTTTGAAACACTTTCTTATATGTTCCTTTCACCTGTATTTTTTGCAAGTATAGGAATAAAATTTAAATTACCAGCAATGACTTTATCAATGATTATATTTTCTATAGTTCTTGTAATAGTTGCTATTTTAACTAAAATTATAGGTTGTGGAGCTGCTGCTAAATTATGTAAATTTTCTTCTTTAGAATCTATTCAAATAGGCACTGGAATGGTATCAAGAGGTGAGGTCGCTTTGATAGTTGCAAATAAGGGTGCTGCCTTAGGACTAATGTCATCTGTATTTTTTGGTCCTATGATAATAATGATAATTGTAACAACAGTAATTACACCCTTACTTTTAAAAATAGTATTTTCAGACAAATTTAATAAACTCAAAAGCACTAAAAATGTCATTACTACTAATTCTACTATAAAATAAAAGCGTGGTTATGCCACGCTTTTATTTTATAATATACCTTCTTTTTGATATGTTTGTATAGATTTTATTATGTAACTCAATGTACAAAAATCTCTATCTGCTCTATCACAAAGAATTTTCAAGCCTGATATTAAACTTTTCTCATTAAATTTTTCTAAAAGAATCATTATGCTTAAAGTGTTAATATCTCCATCTTTATTATCCAAAAGTCTTGATCTTTTTATTTTTTCATTTTCTAGTGCTGAATCTATAGCTTTTTTTAGATTTTCACTTATATCAATTGCTGGTGCTTCTTCAAATATTCTAACTGCTGATTTATCAAATTCTAAATTTTTTGCAGTACTTAAATCAGTTCCTACAAATATTACATTTTTAAATTTTGCATCTCTAAAATCTGCTCCACTTAAATTTGCACCTTCAAATACAGTATCTTCGAATTTTGCTCTTTTAAATCTACTTTTCTTAAGATTACTTCCTACAAACTCAGCAGACTTAAATGTACATTCAAAAAAATTACAGTCTTTAAAGTGAGCTCCTCTAAAACTTGTAAAATTGAAATTTGATCCTGTGAAATCACAATTATAACAGTTACTTCTTTTTAAATCATTATACATAAAATTTTTGTTTTGTTTTATTGCCTTATTATAGTTTAATCCAATACTTGGTTTTTTATTTTTATCCATTCATTCATCCATCTCTTCTATTTATTATTTCAATATATGATAGCATAGTTTCAAACACAGTTGTAGTAAAATAATATATATTTTTAATTTATATTATTTTTTATGCTTAGTTCAAGTTCATCAATAAATTTTAAATTACTTTTCATATTTAATAAAATTTCTTCATCTTTTGGCATTTTATATCTATGCGCTAATCTATTTCTATACCTTCTAGACACACAGTAAAATTTGAAGAAATCTTCACTTATTCTATTGTTTTCTTTAATTACTTCCATTCCTTCTATTGCAGAAATGTCAATTTTATATTTGTTTATATCTTTTAAATTAATAGAAATATAGTCTTCACATAATATATGAAAATCTAAAAAATAAGCTCGAACACTATGATATAATACTTTTTTTAAAATCTCATCATCACAATTTTCCAAAGAATTTAAGCATTCACGAAAGTCTATACTCCATTCTTTAAAATCTTTTAATAATTTTATAATTCTATCTCTATTAATCAAGTAAATCTCTCTCCCTTAATTTTAAAAAATCACTATTTTCTATAAAAAAATTTTCAACGAATCGATATATATTTTCAAATGCATTATTTTTATTATAAAGAATAGTGCCCTCATTAACTATATTTTTCAATAAAATTCTATCCATATCTTCTTTCAAATTTATTACATCAATATTATTATCTAATAGTTGTTCTAACTCTGCTTCAATTTCTAACTCTTCTTCCATACTTATATCTGCTATTATAAATATATCATAATCTGAGCTATCTAAATAATCTCCTCTTGCTCTACTTCCAAACAATCCCACACATTCAATATTATGATTGCTAATTATATTAGATACAGCTTTATTTAAATCCATCATACTCACCACCATATTATATCTAGTGTATACTAAGCCACTAGATTTAAAATATATTATCTTTATTATATATTATAGGCATATCTACTACAAATTAATATTTTATTTTTACATTTTTATACACAAAAAATAAGTGTAGATGTTTAAATCATATTTCTACGATTTTCATCTACACTTATACAGTACCAAAAGACTAGCTACTTTAAATTTGTAAATAATCCTTAATGTACTTATTTATTTCTTTTTATTTTTTTCCTGCTTTATGAGTTTCTTTTTTTTCTTTATGATTTTCCTTCATTGTTTCTTTTACTTGTTTGCGAGCTTCTTTTATTGTTTCCTTTGTTTCTTTGTGAGCTTGCTTTGTTGTTTCTCTTGTTTCTTTCTGAACTTCTTTAATTTTATCTTTTGCTTCTTTATTAGTAAGTCCTGTGATATCTACTCCTAAATTTGCAGCTTTTTCAGTAACTTTTGTTAGCTCTTTTGCCTCAATAACTGCTTTTATTTTAGTTTTTAAATCTTCCTTTGATAATCCTGTAACATCTATTCCAAGTTTTGTAGCTCTTTCAGCAAATTTTGCAAGTTGTTTTGTTTCAATAGCTGCTTTTACTTTAGCTTTTGCATCTTCTTTTGATAATCCTGTGATGTCTACACCAAGCTTTTCAGCTATTTTTGCAAGTCTTTCTGGTGTATTTAAGTTATTCTCATCAATAGTTGCTTTTATTTTAGCTTTTAAATCTTCTTTTGATAATCCTGTAACATCTATTCCAAGTTTTGTAGCTGTTTCAGTAAGTTTTGCAAGCTGTTTTGCTTCCATAGCTGATTTTATTTTAGCTTTTGCATCTTCTTTTGATAATCCTGTTATATCAACGCCAAGTTTTTCAGCTATTTTTGTAATACCTTCTGGTGTATTTAATTTATTTTCGTGCATAACAGCTTTTATTTTAGCTTGTATTTCTTCTTTTGATAATCCTGTTATATCGATTCCAAGTTGTAATGCTAATGCTTCTCTTATCTTAGTTCTTGCATCTTCATTTGATAATCCTGTTATATCAACGCCAAGTTCTGTTGCTCTTTGAACTAACTTTGCATTTATTTCTGTTTCACTAATTTGTTGTACTTCTTCATCTGTTTCTACATTTGCTTCAACATCACCATCAATATTATTATAAGTATCTGATTCAATAGTTGATTCAACACTTGCCTCAGTTGTTGTTCCGGTAGTTGGTACCCCTGGCAAAGTAGTTTCAGCTACACTTATACCAGTAGTTACATCTTGAGATATAATTTCACTTGCAAATACTGGAACAACAGTTGACATTGTCATTATAGTTGCAACAGAAATTGCTAATATTTTATTTTTTTTCATAATTTTCTCTCCTTTAATCCATTATTTTACTGATTTGAATTTAAACGCATTCGTTAATGATTAATTTAAATATATAATAAAACTTTTTTGTGAAATTTATGTGAAATCTATAAATAATATACTTTTTGCTACAACTTTCAATTTATATTAGAAATATCTTGAAAATCTTCATTAACAGAAACAAGTATAAAGCGTTTATTTTTTTAGTTCATTAAATAAATACACTTTTTTAAAATAATTTTTTGACAATTCATTTGACGAATTTTATTTAAAGTCTTTATTTATCTAATTTATAATACAATTTGGTATTTCAAGAGAAAAAATTACACCATCTTCTGTATTTTTCACTTCAGTTGTACCTCCATGAAACTCTACTATTAATTTTACAATTGATAATCCTAATCCATGACCTCCATATGTTCTACCCCTTGCTTTATCCACCTTATAATATACATCCCAAATTTTTTCTAAATCTTTCATTTGTATGTGGCTTCCTGTGTTAAAAACATTTATTTTTATTCCATCTTCTTTATTTTCAACAGTTAATTCAATAATTCTTCTTTCATCTACATGATCAATAGCATTTGTAATAAAATTATTTACAGCTTTTTCTAGCATATGGCTATCAGCAGATATCACATAATTATTTACGCACTTTAAATCAAAATCAATGCATTTATCAATAAATGTTTGATTAAATCGTTCTACTATATTAGATATAAGATCACTAATATCCAAACTCGTCTTATTTATTTTAACCATTCCAGATTCCATCATAGAATGATTTAAAAGTTCCTGTACCAGTTTATCCATCCTGTCGCATTCTTCAACTAGAACTGAACAATACGTATCCATCTTTTCCTTATCATAAGCCACACCATATTTAAGTCCTTCAGCATATCCTTTAATTATACCTATTGGAGTTTTTAATTCATGGGACATATCCCTTACAAGTTGTTTTCGTTTCTCTACATCTTGCTTAAGTTCATTTATACTAGTGCTTAATTTTTCAGAAATTTTATTAATGCTTTTTCC
Source organism: Clostridium aquiflavi (assembly GCF_031344075.1). Taxonomy (NCBI): domain Bacteria; kingdom Bacillati; phylum Bacillota; class Clostridia; order Eubacteriales; family Clostridiaceae; genus Clostridium; species Clostridium aquiflavi. The sequence continues at coordinate 23,410 of NZ_JAVJAN010000005.1, read as the reverse complement.
TAAATTTCCAATTTCATCGTGTAAATTAATATCTACACGTTTATCAAAGTTAAGATTTGATATATTTTCTGCAACATTACTCATTTCTATAATTGGTTTTGTTATCTTTTTTGAAAAAATAAGTATAAATATACCTCCAATAGCAATTACTATTGCTGCTGCAAACATATAAAATTGATTTGCTATTGAGGCACTCTCATAAATACCCTTAAGAGATTTATTTAAAATAATAAATTTCCCATTATTCATTCGTGAAATAAAAATTAATTTATTCATATTATCATCATGTTTTTGCTCAATATAATATACATATTTATTTGAAAGTTTATCTTCATTTTCTAAAATAGTTTGTTTGATTTCTTTAGATAACCCTCTATCTTTATTAGGTTCTTTTTTAGGAAAAGAATTATGTTCTATGTTAAGATTTTCATTAACAATAATAGTTCTTATATTATCAATACTATCTATCATATTTATATACTCATCTATATTTTCTTTATCATCAATATACTTATTACTAATTTTTTCATTCATTGATAGAAAAATTCTTTTATTTTTATAAATATAATATGATTCTAAAAATATTGAATTTAAAAATATCCCACATAGAACTAAAAAAATCATAACTACTGTAAATATGAAAAGTAACTTTGTCCTAATTGTTTTCATTGTCTTTTCCTTCAAACATATATCCACTACCTCGTACTGTCTTTATATATTTTCCACAGTCTAAAAGTTTAGCCCTTAAAGTTTTTATATGTGTATCTACAGTTCTTGCATCTCCACAAAAGTCATATCCCCATACTTTATTTAATATTTGATCACGTGATAATACTCTTTCACTATTTTTTATAAAACAAATTAGAATATTATATTCTTTATGGTTTAACTTAACTTCCACATTATCTACTATTACTTTATGTGTTTCTTGATTTACTTTTATCTTTCCTTGAATTACTTGATAAAAGTTTTTTTTCTTTAATTTTCTTACAATTGTGTTAATTCGAGCAATAAATATTTCATAACTAAAAGGCTTTGCAATATAATCATCTGCACCTTTTTTAAGTCCAATAACCTCATGTTTTTCATCTCCCAAGGCTGTAAGCATTATTATAGGCACATCTGAATATTCCCTAATTTCTTTAAGGACTTCTAAGCCATCATATATAGGCATCATTACATCTAATATAATAAGATCAATATCCTTTGAACTAAAAAAGATATCTATTGCTTGTTTGCCATCACAAGCTTCCACTGGTATGTATCCTTCTTTTCTTACAATATCACATATAAGTTCTCTAAAGACTCTATCATCCTCTGCTATAAGAATTTTGATATCCATAATTACACCTTCTTATCTTTAGTTTTTATTACTATAATAACATAATCAAAAATATTTTTTTATCCTTTATTATTTGACTTAATTATAACTTTCTAATGAATAAAAATACCCCGATATTTCTACCGAGGTATTATATAGTCTAGATTCGTAATTTTTAACTTTTTATTTTAATCTATTATTTCTTTTTATTCTTTTTTTTATCTATTTCTTGTTTTTGGGGTTTAATTCCATAAGCATTTATATACATTTCTTTTATTTCACTCATTAATGGATATCTTGGGTTAGCTCCAGTACATTGATCATCAAATGCTTGCTCAACCATTTCATCTAGTGAATTATAGAATTTATCTTCACTTACGCCAGCTTCTTTTATTGTCATTGGCATATTAACTTTTCTTTGTAATTCTTCTACTGCCTTAATTAATAATTCAACTTTTTCGCCATCAGAATCTCCTCCTAAATGTAAATAATCTGCAATTCTTGCAAATCTATATTCAGCATTTGGATATTTGTATTGAGCAAATGCTGCTTGTTTAGTTGGAGCATCACTTGCATTAAATCTTATTACTTCATTTAATAATAATGAATTTGCCATACCATGTGGTAAGTGATGGAAAGCTCCTAATTTATGAGCCATTGAGTGACAAATTCCTAAGAATGCATTTGAGAATGCCATACCTGCCATACATGAAGCATGCGCCATTTTTTCTCTAGCTTTAATATTAGTTAAACCTTCATTATATGCTTGTGGTAAATATTTAAATACTAATCTTATAGCTTCTAAAGCTAATCCATTAGTAAATTCAGATGCCATTATTGAAACATAAGCTTCTATAGAGTGAACTAATACATCTATACCTGCACAAGCAGTTAATCCCTTAGGAGAAGTCATCATAAGTTCTGCATCAACTATAGCCATATCTGGAGTTAATTCATAATCAGCTAATGGATATTTTACTCCACTTTCTTCATCAGTTATAACAGCAAATGGTGTTACTTCTGATCCTGTACCTGCTGATGTAGCAACTGCAACCATCATAGCTTTTTCGCCTAAAACAGGGAATTTAAATACTCTCTTTCTTATATCCATAAATCTCATGGCTAAGTCTTCGAATCTAATTTCTGGATGTTCGTACATAACCCACATGATTTTAGCAGCATCCATAGCTGAGCCTCCACCAAGAGAAATTATAACATCTGGATCAAAACTTAACATTTCTTTTGCTCCGGCTTTAGCACATCTTAAAGTCGGATCTGGTTCAACCTCAGAAAATATCTTATATTGAATCTTATTTCTTTCTAATACTTCTGTAACTTTATCAGTATATCCTAAATTAAATAATACTTTATCAGTTACAATGAATGCCTTTTTCTTACCCATATCATGTAATTCTTGTAACGCTATTGGTAAACATCCATATTTAAAATAAGTTTTTTCAGGAACTCTAAACCAAAGCATATTTTCTCTCCTTTTAGCTACAGTTTTAACATTAATCAAATGCTTAGGTCCAACATTTTCTGAAACTGAGTTTCCACCCCATGAACCACAGCCTAGAGTTAAAGATGGAGCTAACTTAAAGTTAAATAAATCTCCAATAGCACCTTGAGATGCTGGCATATTTATAAGTGTTCTAGCAGTTTTCATTCTAGCGCCAAATGCAGCTATTCTGTCTTTACATTTTATTTCATCCGTATAAAGTATAGAAGTGTGACCCATACCACCTAATATTATTAGTCTATCAGCTTTTTCTAATGCCTCTTCATAAGATTTAGCTCTGTACATAGCAAGTACTGGTGATAATTTTTCATGAGAGAAAGGTTCTTCTAGTTCTACAGATTCAACTTCTGCAACTAATACCTTTGCACTTTCTGGAATATTAACACCACCCATAGCAGCTATTTTATATGCTGGTTGGCCTACCATATCAGCATTTAAGCCTCCCTTTTCATTTAAAATAATTTTTCTTACTTTATCTACTTCATCACCTTTTAGAATATAAGCTCCTCTTGCAGCTAATTCCTTTTTAACTTCATCATAAACTTCATCTAATACAACAAGTGATTGTTCTGATGCACAAATTACTCCATTATCAAAAGTCTTAGATAAAAGAATTGAGTTAACAGCCATCTTGATATGAGCTGTTTCATCTATAATTGCTGGAGTATTTCCTGCTCCAACACCTAATGCTGGTCTTCCTGATGAATATGCTGCTTTAACCATTGCAGGTCCACCTGTTGCAAGGATTATGTCACATTCTCTCATAACATTTTGAGATAATTCAACTGAAGGTTCATCTATCCAACCAATTATTCCACTTGGTGCTCCTGCTTTAACTGCTGCATCTAAAACTATTTTTGCAGCTGCAATTGTAGCATTTTTAGCTCTTGGATGTGGTGATATTATTATTGCATTTCTAGTTTTTAAAGCTATTAAAGTTTTAAAAATAGCTGTTGAGGTAGGGTTTGTTGTTGGAACAATAGCTGCTATAACTCCTATTGGTTCTGCAACCTTTGTAACTCCATATGTAAGATCTTCTTCAAGCACTCCACAAGTTTTCATATCTTTGTATTGATTATATATGTATTCAGCTGCGAAGTGATTCTTTACAACTTTATCTTCTACAATACCCATGCCGGTTTCTTCTACAGCCATCTTAGCTAACTTAATTCTATTATCATTAGCTGCCATAGCTGCTTGCCTAAAAATTTCATCTACTTGTTCTTGTGTAAACTGAGCATATTTCTTCTGTGCTTCTCTTAATTCTTTAATTTTTTGAGTTAATTCTTCAGGGTTTGTTACCTTCATTACTTATTCCTCCTAAAGCAAATATGTTTTTTTAATTTTAAAAAAAATAATAAAATATTATTATATTTTCTTATTAATTTTTAAATAATCTAATTAATTTACACTATATATTGTTCTATTATTTGCTTTTAATTATCCAAGTAAAATAAAGTTTTTATATAATTATTAGCTCTGTTTTTAATGTATTTTGATATATACAATAGGTAAAGTGGCATTGTAATTGGACTTTGAGAATTCTTAAGTGAGAATCTAAATTTTATATTTAGCTTTTTGAACTTGCTCAGCGAAGTCGAGTTTCCTTTTTATATTCACATTTACTGCTTATCTCAATTTTATATTGGGAGCAAGCTAAAATGTGACTATAATCATTTTAGTATTCCTAAGTTCAATTACTCAGTCCAGCTTTACTTATGAATATATCAACATTATCTTAAAATATACCCTTATAAAAACATTTAAGTTTTATTTTAATTTAGATAAATCTATTGTAAATTCTTCTCCTACTTGTTTGTATTCACCATCCATCTTTCCACTATTTTCTGGATATTTAGCTGCATATGGAGTTAATTTTAATAATTTTGCATTTTCATTAAGATTTCCATCAATAGTTTCTATCTTAAATAGCCCTGAATTTTTATCACCATGAGATAAATAAAACTCTACTTTATTCCCTAAATCATCACTTCCTTTTAAAGCAAGAGCATAAGTGGATTTACTATTAGAGTAATTTATTGAAGCATAAATCTTTTGACCAAGTGAATTGTCTGTATATTTTTCTAATATATATTCATTACCATTTTCTAGTGTGAATTTATTGTTAAGTGACATTTCCTTAGTATCTATTCTTAATTGATCACCATTAGTCTTAAATTCAAAATTCCACTTTCCTTTTTGTTCTTTATCATTTATCATTACATTTGAACTTACAAATTTTATATTTAACTCTCCATTTAAATCGCAATTTTTTAAACTATAAGTAATTACTGATTGTGTAGTATAGTCATCAATGTTTCTAGATCTCCCACTAGATCCAGTATTCAATTCTTTTCCATTTACAGAAATACTATTAAATCCGTGCCAAGATTCATCTTTTTCTAACTTTTTATCATAAATTACATCTAACTTTTTATCATAAATTACATTATAAGAAACTGTCATTTCATCTCCATCTAATATTACTTCATTTAATTGAACTGTTATTCCTTTATCTGTTATTGATTTATTTATAACAGTTTTATATTCATCTAAGTTTCTTTCTATTCCTAAAAAACTAGCTATATCATTACTAATTATATAACTGACCTTTGATAGTGCAGAGACTCCTATATTACTTCCCAACATCCCTATTGTTAATGCTACAATAATAGTAGCTGTTATCATCCCTCTTTTTCTAGGTTTCTTTTTTGAGATTGACTTTCTAAAATTAGATTTTATTTTTTTCTTCTCTAAGTCATTAAAGTCTTCTTTCTCATAATCATCAATATTTATATTAACTTCATTCAACATATCATATATATCTTTATTCATATTTCTACCCTCTACTTTCTAATATCTTAAATATTTTTTGAATCTTTTTCTTTCCTCTCGATAATCTGTTATATACGACTTCTCTCTTAATTCCCATTTCTTTTGTTATATCACTTATATCTTTCTCATCAACATATAACTTATAAAATAGATCTCTATCTTTTTCTTTTAAACAACTTAACATCTCTTCAATATCAGATTCTAATTCACTCTTTACAATCTCTTCATGAACATTATCTGGAGTACTTATATTTAAATCATCTATATTTTCATATTCTAATCCTTTTAAATATTTTCTCTTATAATCAATACACTTAAACTTGGCTATTCCAGCAACCCAATTTTTAAAATCACCTTTGTTTTCATCAAAACTTTCAATATTATTCCAAATACCCAAAAGTATATCGTTAATACATTCATCTTGAATACTTTGTAGATTATATAAATGCTTTTTAACTATAGATTTAATAATCCACCCATAATTATCAATGACATAATCTAAAGCTTTTTCATTTTTCTTTCTTAATTCAAAAATAAAGTTTCCTTCTTCAATTTTCATTTTTAACCTTCTCCCTAAAGCAAGCTTGCAATATTAATTTAGGCATATTAAAAATAATATTTATTCAACTAACTTTAAACATGCCTTATCCCTTACACTTAATACTTCGTTTAAAATGTACTATATCTATCATCTCTTATATAAATTTCTATTTAATTTATAGTTTTAAATAACAAAATGCATATAAAAATAGGACTATATGTATATCTTAAATATACAATATAGTCCTGTTTAGCCTTTATTATTAGTTTTATTCTCTATTTTAATAAAGTGTTGATGTATCCATAAGTAAACCATGATAAAATAATTGCATATACCAACACATATTTAAAAACAGAGCCTATTTTTTAAACTTAAATTCTTTATATACTTTCCAAGTTCCTTCAGTCCAATTATATATTGTAACATTATCAAACAAACATTCAAATTCACAGGAATATTGATTTATATATTCCCATATCTTTGTATAAATAGATCTTATTCTTTTTGATGCTAAAGTTATATGAAATGTTTTATCTTTTCCATCACTTTTGTCAAATTCAATATATGGAACTAAGCTCATTTTTTCTATTATTTTATCATGAATTATTTTACCTTCATCAGACATCTCTACATTCATATACACTACTCTATCACCAAAATGATCATAACCACTTATTTTAAAAGGTGCCATCTTTTCTGTTTGAGTTACTTCTTCGAGAATATTAATTAATTCTGTAATATCCCCATCATATTCAAAAGGAGCTTTAATAGTAAAATGAGCTGGTAATTTAGACGATTTTGCCTTTAAATTCTTAAAAAGCTCTTTCCTTAAATTATTATTAAAATCTCCTGCTTCTCCTTTTACTACGCATACTACTACATATCTCATAAAACTTCTCCTTTTCTTTGTTATTTACTTATTATTACCTCATTTCCTATTTCGTATTTATCTATTTTACTTATATTAAAATCAAAATTCACATCCATAGTTTTATCTTTTGGTACATTGTTAAATTCTACAACATATCCAAACTCATCATTTAGGTCTTTATAAAAACTCATATTCTTTCTACTATCATAACTATTTGAATAATTGACATTTTTAATGTCCAATTGATAATCCATAAATATATTAGTTACCATTAATAAACTTTCTTTTTCTGACTCTCCTTTGCAATATACCTTTATTTTATTGTCATTTCTTTCTATATTATATATTTCTCCCTTACTTCCATCATAAAAATCAAATGATTTTAAATACTTTACATTATCTTTTATTTCTTTGTAATTATTTATTTTCTCGTAGTACTCACTTCTATCTTCATTTTCACACATTTCATTTAATCTATCATAAGAAACATAACTAACTAAAGGTATTATACTTATCTTTTCTGATTCTTTAAATTTATCATAATTAAGTGATTCACAAACAAATTTTCCATTAGTTCCATTTTCTTTTGAAGCACTACTACCACCTCGTTTTGCTTTATACATTTTATCTCCAACTTGTAATATGATACAAGAATGATGTGAGTCTGATGGCTCATCCTTTTCGAATCTATTTTCTATCCATGGACCACTATAATTAATTGTTGTTCCCATAATATCTGATTCTATGTTATTTACTGTAAAATCAAATTCTGGTATTTTAGTATTCATTTTCTTTTTAACCGACTCTTTAAATGACTTTGAGAAATCTACATCTGCATCTATTCCAACATTAATTTTATAAGTAGGTATTACAATATCTACTCTTAAACTATCTTTTTCAAGAAATTCTTCTTCGTCATTTTCTTCGTTTATATTTATAAAAAATGTTTTATCATCTTTATAATCATTCCAATAGCCTGAACTATCTCTAAAATTTTCTCCAAATGTAACTATACTTATCAAATTATCTGCTTTTTCTTTATCAATAGATTCTTTACTTTCTACTTTAACTAATATTTTCAGCTTGTGTTTTGTTGCAATAGCACTATCTAAAGTTATTTTAAGTCCATTTTGCTCAACACTTTTATTTATTTTAACTGAATAGTCCTCTTCCTTATCATAACTTGTATTTTCACAAGTTACTGAAGCCTGACTTATATTATCATCCGCTAAAACCTTAACTTCTCCTACTCCTAAGCTTGTCATAAACACCATAATACCTATAACTGGTCCTAGTATTCTGCTTAATCTTTTATTTAGCATTAAAATCCCCCCATTTAAATTCAACTTTAATTTTAAGCATTAAATTATTTAGATAATTCAACTTCATTTCCTATTTTAAATTTATCTATTTGATTTATAATAGATTCAATATTTAAATTTATCATTCTATCTTTCTCCACATTATTAAATTCTACAACATATCCTAAATCCTCATTAGAATCTTTATAGAAGCTCTTACCCTTCCCATTATTATACATATGGTTAAACATAATATTGTTCTCATCGAATTCATAATTCATAAACATATTACTTGCCATTAAAAGACCTGCTTTATCTGTATTTCCTTTACAATAAACTTTTATTTTATTGTCTTTTCTTTCTATATTATATATCTCTCCCTTAGTTCCATCAGAAAATTCAAATGATTTTAAATATCTAACATTACTAAGAGTTTCTTTATTAGAATTTAATTTTTCATTATTATTTATTTCATCTTCATTATATATTTTGTTTATTTCATCTCGAGACATATAACAAACTATTGGTATTAAGCTTAAATTTTGGTTACCTTTAACTTTATCATAAGTTGCTGATTTACTTTCATATGTTTCTATAATATTTTCATGGTTTGAAGAATGACTGCCTGATTTCTCTGTTTTATACATCCTATCTCCAGCTTTTAATATAATTAAAGAATATTGAGATTCTACAGGATCTTTTCGTCTTTCATCAAAGTCTTGCCATGGTGTAGTATACTCAAATCTTGTTCCCATAACATTAGACTCCAATTTATTTAATGTAAAATCAAATTCTGGTATTTTAGACGATGATTTCATTTCTAATGTATTTTTAAATGATTCTGAAAAATCTACATAAGCATCTATTCCTACATTAATTTTATAACTTGGAATTACTATATCCACTCTTAACTCTCCCTTTTCTGGAAATTCTTCATCGTCATCAATTTCTTTTTCTATAGTTAATAATAAAGTTTTATCGTTTATATAATTCTCTGATCCACCGCCACCCCAGCAATCACTTTTTCCAAATGTAACTTCTGATATTATATTATTATAATTTTCTGTATCAAAAGGCTTGTCACTCTGAATTTTCACTTGTACTTTTAAATCATGTTTTGTTCCAGTTACCTTATCTAAAGTTACTTTAAAGCCATTTTGTTCAACAGTTTTATTAATATTGATAGAATAATCTTTCTCTTTTTCGGAAATTGTATTTTCACAAATTGCTGAAGCCTTATTTATATTATCATCTGCTAAAACCTTAACTTGTCCTACTCCTAAGCTTGTCATAAATACCATAACACCTATAACTGGTCCTAATATTCTGCTTAATTTTTTATTTAACATTAAAATTCCCCCTTAATCATTTACTTATTTTTACTTTATGATTATATTCTACCATATCAAATTTTTTTATGCATATGTCTATACACATATCTCTCACCTTTCTAATACCTTGTAATTTATATTTAGAACAATTATTTTATGATATAATGTATATATTAATGCCAATTGGAGTGAAATGTATGAATAAGATTAAGTTAAGAGATTGTCAGTTAAATTTTAATAAATTAAAAGACATTATATGTATTGCAACTTTTGGAAGTTATAATGAAACTTGTTTTGATAAAAACAGAAGTAATATAGATGTTATGATCTTATCTATTAATGAACTTGAATGGGAAGATGAAATTGAAATTGAAGATTACTTAACTCCAATTCTAAAAAATCATTTTCAACATGATAATATACATATTACATTTATAACTGGTTTTGTTTATCCATTTGGTGAACTACTTATAAATAGTAATGATAAGATAATTATTTTAGAAGAAAAATATTTAGATTACGTTCTTGGATACTCTACTTTTAAAAGAGATAGGGAGTACTTAGAAATAATACGCGAAGAAAATTTAAAAGATTTAAAGGAGTATGAAATGGTTTATTATAAATACAAAAAAGAAAAACTAGAAGAAAATTTTTCTGAAAGTAAGGTTTTTTTAGTTAGAATAAGGGAATGTCTAAAAAGAAGTCCCAATAGTGAAGATGAAATAATTGATGAAGCTATGATATCTTATTTCAATTCTTTTTGTGAATTTATAATTGAAATAATTAATTTACAAACTGCACAAAAATATCTATAGCATCATCGAAAGATTTACCATATACTATCTATTACAGAATCTATCTTTTCAATAGCTTTTTCTATGGCCTTGGTTTTTTCTTCTTCTGTTGTTCCTGTTCCATCTACTAATAATTCTTTAAATTTTTCAATCCCCATAAATTTCATTATACTTTCTATATAATGAACACCTTTATCCATCACCATCTTTAGTAATACATTCATTTTTGCTCCAGATGATTGTATATATACAGCACCTCTTGGTTTATCATTTAATAACCCCTCTGGTTTTTCTCCATCTTTTATATCAACTGTTTTTCCATCCATAACTATACAATCAATGTATTCTTTTAATGGAGCTGGAAAAGACATACTCCACATTGGTGCAGCAATTACATATACATCTGCTTCTTTAAATTGATCTGTTAGTTTAACTATTTTATGAACTTCTTCTTGTTGTTTTTTATCCAGTTTATTAAATGCGTCTTCATTTACTAGACAGCTTCTCTTTTCAAAATATTCATATTCAAGTCTTGGTATATGACACTTATACAAATCTAGTTCCTCTATTTCAAAGTCACTGTGTTTCTCTAAAAATCTATTTACAAAAGCCCTTCCTACAGTTTTACTTGCAGACAAATTTTCAGGCTTTGAGTTTACAGTTATATAAAGTAATTTTTTCATAAGAACACTCCTTGCACTCACCTATTTATTTTATTATTTGCAATTTAGTGTACTTAATACATTTAGCACAGATAAAGAAACTGTAAAAACTAAAAACTTGATAGTTCACAGTAATATACCTCATAGTTATACTATGGTAAAGGATTTTAAGAGAACATAATCTATATTTGTATAAATTTAATTTTATTTACATAATTACTGGAATTATAATCCATAAATTATGTATAATAAGAATATAAAGTATTGAACACTCGTATTATTATGCGAGTAAGTTGTTTATTAAACTATTGGATAAATTAGAATTTGGAGGTTAATCATGAAAAAATGGTATGATGAGGAGTACAAATTTGAAATTGAGGTAACTGGATTTCTTCGCAGTGACCATACAGAGCGGTACTGCCGAAACGGCGAGGAAGTGGGGGATAAGTATACCTGCACCTATGGATGTCCCATAAATTCGGATGGACAGGGTATCTGTTCCAAGGTTATGATGATTATGTTCCCAATCATGGAGTCAGTCAGAAGTGGTGGAGATTTAGAGAATATTGGTGGCAATAGTAAATATAGCAAGGATATTGTATGCCCAGATGGCTGCGTCATGTTCAGGCTGACAGCAAAGAAACTTGACAATGAGAATTTTTATAAGGGAAAGTTTTTTGATTAGTTTTGATTTTTATTGTGCTAAGTTTGAAGATAACCGAAATATATAAATTCCAATTTATCAATTAGAATTTATGAACAATTTAAAATTATTAGGATTAAGAAGTAAAGTGGACAAATTAATTTGTCCACTTTTATACATTCTATTGTCAACACTGATTTTAAACAGAGCTGTAACTCTATTGTTATCTTCTATAATGGTAACTTAATAACGACCTTTGCTCCACCCATTTCCTTTGAATTTTCTAATATAAGATTTCCACCATGTTTTTTTATAATATTTCTAGTTATATATAAACCCATACCATAATGATTTTTAGAATTTCTACTTTTATCACCTTGATAAAACTGTTCTGTTGCTGAATCTAATTCTTCCTTAGTAAAACCTCTTCCATTATCTTCAATTGTAAAACTTATATACTTATTATTAGAATCAACACTAAATAAAATTTCACCTTTTACAGGACAATAATCAATTGCATTGGTAATAATATTTATAATCGCACGTTTTAAAGATACCCTATCAACGATAATTATTTCTATATTTGTTTTAACTTCATTTATAAATTTAATTTGCTTATCTTTTATTAATAAGATTCCTTGCTCTATTATTTCATTTATAAATATCTTTAAATTCACATTTTCCTTTTTAAGCATAATTTCTTTTTCTGATTTCATAATTTCTATTAAAGATTTTATATAATACTCCATATTTTTAATTTCATTTAATATATTTTCATTAAATACCATAGCATCCGAATTTAAATTTAATTCCCTTAGTAGTTCTGAATTACCTTTAATTATAGTTAATGGTGTTTTTATGTCATGTGCTAAAGCTGCTATCTGATCTTTTCGTGATTTTTCTAAATTCCACTGTTTATTAAGTGATACATTTAATTCTAATCTCATTTTGTCTAAAGCCGATAGTACTTCGTTAACTTCAGTTATACTTGATTCTTCTGTCTCAAAATTTAGATTCTCTACCTTTATGCTTTCAGTAATATTTTTTAAAATCTTCATTTCTTTAGCTACTCTTTTACTAAAGCATTTAGATAATATTATTACTCCTAATATAAATGTTATAATAAATAAAATTACTGGACACCCTTCAGCACTTGGAAGATATTTACGTAAAATTGGATTAGAGAACTGAGCTGTTAATTTATATCTTACAGCACAAATTTCATTGCCTCTTGGTATTATCTTATAATAATTATTACCATAACTAGTTCTATCATCTTTAATCATTTTCCATATTTTTAATGCATTTTTTTCTGATACATTGCTACTAATAATTTTTCCATTTAAATCATATACTACATAGTTACATTCTTCTGGTATAAATTCTGATACTTCTTCTGTAACCATAATCTGGTTTCTGTTTTTTTCTACTGTTTGTTCATAATAATTGGCAGGTAAAATCATTCCACTTCTAAGTCCTATAATAAATACTAATGCGATTATTATAATTTGAAGAACTGTAATTACACAAAATGTAGCTATATACATAGCAAATATTTTAGCTATACTTTTTTGTTTCTTTATTCTTTCCACTTATAGCCAATCCCCCAAACAGTTTCTATGGTATTTATACCTCTTACTTTTAATTTATTTCTTATATTTTTAATATGTTCTACAATGGCAGTTGTATCACTATGACCATCAAATCCAAAGACGCTTTCATAAATTTGCTCCTTTGAAAATACTTGCCCATGATTTAATGCTAAATATTCACATATATTATATTCACTTTTGGTAAATGAAATTAACTCTTCATCATGATATACTTCTTTTGCATTCATATAAAATTTAAGTTCGGAAATATAAAAAGCATTTTGTTTTTCTCTATATTCTCTTCTTAAATGTGCATTTACTCTAGCTCTTAGTTCACTTATGCTAAAAGGTTTTGTTATATAATCATCACCGCCAAAACTAAGTCCCTTAACTATATCTTCTTCCATAGTCTTTGCAGTTAAAAATAAAATAGGGCAATCTACTAAATTCCTTATTTTATTGCACAAAGTAAATCCATCAATTTCTGGCATCATTACATCCAAAAGTATTAAATCGTATTTAGTGTATTGGTTATATGATATTTCATTAGCATTGGAAACAGTAGTTACTATATGGCCTTCTTTTTCTAATGCAACTTTTATAATATTTAATATTCCTAATTCATCATCTATAGCTAAAATAGCAGCCACATTTATTCCCCCTAAAGATTAACAATTTTCTCATTAATATATATTAATTATACTAAAATAAGATATAATTCAAAATATTATAACCATACATAAAGATGTTATTGAAATTTCAACATTATTTTAAACATACTTTGTACCTTCATAAAATTTAAACCAGATTCCAAAAAGTACTCCTAATAAAATAGTTAATACAATGCTATTTTGAGTTCCAACGTAAATGCTTGCAAACTCATTAGAGTTTATTCCACTATTTACCCAATTAACAGTAAAATAATCTACAAGTCTTATTCCCCATGCACATGGTAGCCACTGCCATATTCCATCTCCAAGTCCTGTAATCATCAATGCAGAAATTAAACTTTCAAATATACCCATTCCAATAGATCCGCCGTTGCCTAATATAAAACTTATCCATAAATGAAATAGATAAAGAAAAATCTGACTTCCAAATATAAGTAAAGTTTCATAAGCATAAAAATTTAAAGGTAATACATTTTGCTTTAAAATATATTGAAATCCAATAAAAAAGATCCCTATTGCTAATATAGTAGATAAAAATCCTGTGCAAAGTAATATAAGAACTTTACTTAAAAGGCATCTTCCTTTTCCATATTCAGTTCCTAAAATTTCTTTAAATCCTCCAGCCATAGATTCTTGTTCTACTACCATTGAAGTTACAATACCTATTACCATAGGAAATATTAAGGATATAACTTCTAAATATCCCTGTACCTTACTTAGGCTACTCCATGATGAAAAAGAAAAATACCATAAGAATATAAATGCACCTATAACTGGTACACAAATGTGAACCCAGTAAAATGAGGTACGCTTTAACTTAATAAAATCTGCTTTCATTAAACGTAAAATTGTATCCATAATTATTATACCTCTCTTCTTTCATACCATTTAGCACTTAAATAAGTTAATATTAAAAATAAACTAGTTGAAACTATTATGCTAAATGGAATAGATGAATAAGAAAGTAGTTCTGGAGTAAATGTTTCACTTTCTGGTACTGCTAATAAGCCATTAGGTAAAACCCCTAAAACTGGACACATAATTCTAAATGGATAAGAAAAAGGAATCATCCACCAATAACTTTCTACAGCCATAATTCCAAAGAAAATATTAGCTCCTAAACCTAAAATTATAGTCCCAAATAATCCAATCTTATTTTCTAAAAAAATATTTAATGGAACTTGCCACATAAAAGTAATAATAAGTAATGTTGTAGCATAGAATCTGTTTACTAAAGCAATTTCCTTTATACCATCTATATTGATTAAATATACACCTAACTGACTACATACTAAAATAATAGTACATGAAATAGATAAATTCTTTATTCCAATTAAAATCTTCGCAAACCATACTTTCTTCAAATCTATAGGAAGTGCTATTACTGCTTTATTTTTCATATTTCCATCAATTCTACTTAATAAACAACATCCTAATGACAGTGATCCTGGTAGCATCATATTATACCACCAGTTATAACTATCAACTTGAAAATAATCTACTGCAAAAAACATTGATAACAAAATGGTGAATATAGGGGCTAACCATACAAGTTTGTTAATAAAAGTGTGTTTTGTTTTTTTATTCTCTGCTAAAAAATATTTAAGCATTTTTTATACCTCCCTTCTATACTTTCCAGCAATATCTACAAATAATTTTTCTAATTCTTCACCTTTTCTTAGTTCTCCTTGATATCCTAAAACACCACCACATATAATTCCAATATGATCAGCAATTTGTTCTACTTCGCTTAATATATGACTTGATAATATAACTGTAATTCCTTTGCTAGGAAAAGATTTTATGAGTTCTCTAAGTTCTTGTATTCCAAAAGGATCTAGACCATTAGTTGGTTCATCTAAAATAAGTAGTTTAGGACTATTAAGTAATGCAATGGCAATTCCAAGCCTTTGTTTCATTCCCATTGAAAACTGTCCTGATTTTTTCTTTCCAGTATTTTTAAGCTCTACTATATCAAGGACTTCATCAATTCTTGAATCTGAAAGTCCCAGTACTATGGTTCTAACTTTTAAATTTTCTCTTGCACTTAAATTTTCATATAATGGAGCACTTTCTATCAAAGATCCTATTAACTTCAAATCCTTTCTACTCCACTTATGATCATTAAATAATATTTCTCCAAAGCTAGGCTGAATCATCCCTGTAATCATCTTTAATATAGTTGATTTTCCTGCACCATTAGGCCCTAATAAGCCATAAATAGAATTTCTTTCAACTTTAATAGATATGTCCTTAACTGCCTCTTGTTTTTTAAATGTCTTACTTAAGTTTTTTGTTTCTAATATAATATCTTTCATTTTTTTATTCCTCCCTACAATAAAAGAATAAATCCTAATTATAAGGAAACTATAAGGAAACAAAAAAAGATTCATCACTAAAAATTGATGAATCTTATTATTTTCCTATATTAAATTCTAAATTGTAGGCTTTTTATAGCTTTGTTTAAATATGTGTTTATATATGCGATAGGTAAAGTGGCATTATAATTGGACTTTGAGAATACTTAATGAGTATTGTCATATTTACTGCTTGTCGCAATTTTATATTGGGAGCAAGCTAAAATAGGACTATAATCATTTCTAGTATTCCTAAGTTCAATTACTCCGTCCACTTTACTTATGCATATATAAACAACATCACTAATTTTACTAATCTATAGTAAGATTAATTCCATTTTCTTTTAAATATTCATGACACTTCTTATAATTTGGCATGACTTCTTCTACCCTGTTCCAGAATTGTTTTGAATGATTTCTAAAATCCATATGACACATTTCATGTACAATAATATAATCAATTACTTCAAGCGGAGCCATGCTTATTCGCCAATTGAAGTAAGTTTCATTCTTTCTATTTATACTGGCATATCTTCTTTTTTGCTCTTTAACTGTTACTTTAGTTATCTTATCTTTAAACTCCAATTTGTGTACTCTTATTCTCTCTTTAACTATATCTAAAGTCTTACTTCTATACCAATTTTCTAAGGCTTTTTTTAGTTTGTCATTCTCATATGTATTAGTATTTATAAGAAACTTTGAAATTCCTTCTATATTTGTAGTTGAGCTCTCATTGATAAAATCTATAGATATTTTCTTGACTTTATCATTGAAAATCAAACAAATAGGATATTCCTTTCCTAAATACATAAAAGTACCACCATTTATAAATTCTCTTTTCACTTTCTTATTTAAAACAGTTTTTAATTCCCTCCTCTTTTCAATAATCCAGTCATGTTTTGAATTAACAAAATTTAATATATATTCTTTTGAAGTCCTCATAGGAGCTACAACTTGTACTTCTCCATTTATTTCTATTTTTATACAAATAGATTTTCTTTTTCTTCTTATAATCTGAAACTCAATAATTTCACCTTTGTATTCAAAATTCATTTAAACTCCTCCAACAGTTTAGGTTTTTATTAATCAATATAACTAAAAAGTCAGTAATAATTTTAAATTACTGACTTTTTATTCCTCGTATATTAATATAAAATTTTTTTATTAGCAATAATAAAAAATATATAATTACTACATTAATAAATAGTTCAAATATATTAATATTCATTCCTTTATTACCATTAAATAAATTAACAAATAAATTTAAATTACTCTCATTTAATTGATATATACATAAATATCTAAATGGAAATCCAAATGAATATTCAATTATACTTCCACCTTTTGTGATAGTAGCTGGTATAATAAATGTAATAATTATGGATATCATTATACTTAACTTAAACCCTATAGTTTGTATTCTCCTCATAATTACATCCTCACAGCAAGATATTTTTTCGTATTGTTAAACACCTATCTTTAAACAGTATAAATTATTAATATCTTTTTAACAATTCATTTTAAATAGCGTTACACAAGTATTTCATCTATCCATTTTATTGCCTTTTCTATATTTTCTTCTTTATTATTTTTAATTGGTTCAAGGAAATCAATTTCTCCTATAAAATTATTATTTGGAATTTCCTTCTTTATAATCTTAAAGAATTTTGATGCTCCACCGCCTCCATGGCAAGCGAATAATCCTATGTTTTTGTTTTTTATATTATAAGTATCTAAAAAAGTATTAAATGGCGGTGCATATGTTCCTACCCATATAGGTGTACCAATAAATATATTTTCGTATTTTTCTATATCAATGTCTATGTTCTTTAGCTTTGGCTTTTCTTTAAATAATACACTTTTGCCTCCCCAAAAGAACTTCTTAAATCCTGAATTACAATAATTCTTCTCTGGTATCAATTCTAAAATATCAGCATTCAATCTCCTAGCCATAGCATTTGCTATTAGCTTTGTACTTCCTTCTAATGAATAAAATACTACTAAATTTTTCATATATACTCCCTGCTTTTCACATTTATTTTAGTAAGATACTAATATTTAATTTCTACTATATTTAATATTAGAAATATGTATTAATTACTCAGTTTCTTGATAATTAAATTTTCATAATATCATATTCTTTATACTATTATATCATAAATTTAGACTTTGACTTAATGCAACACTTATATATAATTTTCTAAATTTTACCTAGATATATTTTCTTATATATGTTGTATAATCTAAAGTATATTAAGAAAAAGTATATTATTAAATACAATATATAATTTAATGGTTATTTTAAATATATCAACAAATTACTATAAGAATAAACTAATTTGAAAGATTAGTATTTTATTCTAAGGAATGAGAAAACTCTATATGTAATTTATTTTATACAAAGGAGTATTATTGATGGAGCAAATATTTAATACTATATTATCTAAGCTTGATTCCATTGAGCAAAATCAAAATTCAATAAAATTTGATATTAATGTTTTGCAATCTGATATTAATATATTAAAATCCGATGTTTCTTCTACTAAAATTGATGCAATTAAATTGCAATCTGATGTTTCAAATATAAATAAAAAACTTGATACCATTTACGATCAAACAGCAAATTTAACAGAATTCAGTACGGAAACTAAGGATAATTTAAATTCTATATCAGAAAAGGTAATCTAATATTAAATTTATAAAAATGGGTATAGTAAGTATTGCTTACTACACCCATTTTTATTTTTGCTTTCATTTTAAATATGTGTTTATATAGGCATTCTATTAAGATGTAATCTTAATCTACCTTTAGTACTCTTCCAGCATATTTCATATTAGATGTACTTAATGTACTTATCTTTATAAAATCTCCTGTATGAGGTGCATGAAGAAACTTATCATCCCCTATATACATTCCAATATGTGTTGAATTTGATGATTTATTAAATACCAAGTCCCCTGGTTTTAATTCTGATAAACTAATAGGTTTTGCAAAACTTTGTTGTTCCTCCGACACTCTAGGTAACTCTATTCCTTTTGTATTAAATACATATTGCATAAGACCTGAACAATCGAACCCTTCTGGAGTTGTTCCTCCCCATAAATACGGAATTCCTAAATACTTTTGAGCTTCATTAATTATAGCTTTTGCTTCAGCAGACATGTCAGATGGTAATGTTATTGGTATTATACTGCTTGTACTATCTACTAATATATCACTATTTTCTTGTACATAATCTATAAGTTGTTTCTTTTGGTCTTCTAAATCTGCAATATATTTTTCTATTTCCTCTTTATTTTTTTGTAACTCTTCATTTTCTTTTTCTATTTTCTTTTGCATATCATTAAGATTTTGCTCAGCATTTTTAGCTTCTTTAACAAGATTTTTATCACTCTTACACATTTGAGAAATTACTTCAACTTTCCCTACAGCATCCATTATATTTCCTGAAGTAAATAAAGCTTCTAAATATTTTAATGGTGTCACTTTAAAACCACCATTCATATGAACATTTCTTAACCTTTCAGATAACAGTTCATCCTTTTCTTCTAAATTCTTTTTAGCTATTTCTAGTTCTTCTTCATTTGCTTTTATTTCATTTTCCTTTTCTAGAATTTGCTCTTTATATTTATTTAACTTGTCCATGTTTGTTTCAATTTTACTATCATATTCTTGTATGTTTTGAATAACTTCATTTATACTTAAATTATTTGGAGCTGCAAGGACTGGTATAGTACTACTTACAGAATTTAAAAGTATAACTGCTGATATAATTATAGTTGTAAACTTCTTTTTCATCATATTCTCCTTATATAACTTTATACAATATAAAACCCTAATCTCCACTCCTTCATTTAATAACTATATGAGTAAATTTAATTTTATTAGTATAAAAGGTTACTTTTATTATAAATCAAAGTAAGTTCTTATTTTTTACGAATTTATTAATAATTTATTATTTTAAAAAAAAGTGGCTATATTAGCCACTTTCTACAAAATCTTAGCATTCCTAAGTTCAAATACTCCGCCCACTTTGCTTATGCATATATCAACACGCTACTAAAACAGAGCCATTATTTAAAATATTCTTCTAAAATTCTTCTATCAAGTTCTTCAAATTCATATTTTTCTAAATTATTTTTACTTATCCAATCTGCATCAGCATAACTTTTATCCAAAACATATCTTTCTCTCAGTACTCCAGTATATACCTTTACTGCTTCTTCTTCATTTATACTGAATTCTTTAAATTCTTCAAGTTGAAAAAGTACTGTCTTTAACATTTTATTTGCTGCTTTACTTAAAGATCTTTCACAATCTTTTTTTCCTTTTAAGGGTGTGTTAAGTAATGACCATATTTCCTGTTGTCCTCTTTTAACCTTCTTTTTTAAAACTAAAATGTTGTTAAAATCATCTTTTAATATTAATACACATCCAATAATATTCATAGCTGTATTCTCCCCACATTTAATCTCTTGTATTTTATTTATAAATAAATTATAACTCAATAGTCTAAATTATGAAACATATTTGACATAATTTTTAAATTAATAAAAGTTTTTAATAATGTGAATAGAAAATTTTTCACATCTTACTATTTTTATTAAATCCGATGCAAAATTAATAATTTAATATTATAAATTAAATTTTAAATGTATTCTTAAATATATTCTCATTTTTTTTAAAAATTTTTAATAATCTGCTAATTTAATCAAGATGTAAATATAAAAAAAATAAGTTATATTATACTTAAGAAAAGGTTTTAAACTAAAAAAATTATTATAAAATATTTTTAAAATCGGAGGGATTATTATGAACTATGGAACACTAAAAAAATCTAAATTACACTTAGTAGCTAATGCTACTAAAAATATCTCTCAAAATAAAAGTTTAGAAAATTCATTAGATTTATCAGAAATTTTAACAAAAATATGGAATCGTATTTCTAATTTATTTAATAATAACTCAGAAGCTATTTATGATCGTAACAAGTATTATTCTTATAATCATAATAATAAATATACAGTTGAAGATCCTACTGAGATAACATTAATTTCATCAAGAAGAACTTTTTATTAAAACGAATATTTTACAATTAATATAAATTTTATACAATAATTATTATTGAAGTCTCAAACTGTCTTAAAACAGTCTGAGACTTCCTTTTTTCATCTTTGAATAATCTCTGAATTTATTTAATATTTATACTTTAACTTAATATATTCCACATTTTGAGCTATCTTTTATGTAAAATCAATTGTGCAAAAACTTCCATATTCTCTGGTGTAATCGTATTAAATATGCTATAATTTAACTATACTTTAAATGAAAGGATGAATACATAATGAACGAACCAAAAATCGGACAAATATCTAAAAGAGAACTTATTGTTACAAAAGATACACTAGCAGTTAATGTTGGAAGTGGAAGCGTTGAAGTTTTTGCTACTCCAATGGTTGCAGCTATAATGGAAGGTGCTGCTGCTGATTTAGCTCAAACTTTTTTAGAAGATATTTATACTACTGTTGGTACAAAAATCACAGTAAATCATCTAGCAGCAACTGCAGAAGGTGTTAAAGTTTTTGCTGAAGCTGAACTTACAGCCGTAGACGGTCGTAAATATTCTTTTTCATTAAAGGCATTTGATAATAAAGGCTTAATTGCTACTGGTGAGCATGAGCGTGTATGTATAAAAAAAGATAGCTTTATAAACAAAGCAATTGAACGTAAAAATTCATAGTTTTGTTTTATATATTCCCAAAATCTTATTTAACCAAAAAGAGCCTAACAAAATGATTGCAAAAATCAATTTGTTAGGCTCTTTTCTACCCCTGGGGTCCAAAAAATGGTAATAAGAAAGGTTATTGCATTATATTAACAAGATCTCTAAAATCATCTCAAATTTTTTTACTCTATAATATGCTCATGATCATATATATGTTTTTCACAATATGCATAATCACCTTTACATTTACTACAATATCTAAACAACATATTAGGATCATCTTTATCCGTCATTCCACATACTGCACATTTATGTCTGTATTGTTTTTTATTTGCTTTTATTGACTTTTTATATTCACTCATTCTTATTACAGAACCTTTTCTAACTCTTGTTTCTTTATAATCACTTTTTCCAAAGAACAACAAGTAGTTAATTATTGGTACTATACATACAATTACACCTATAAATCCTCCACCATTAATTAATGAAGAAACTATATCAAATACTATTTTGGCCCATGCTAGATACCCTAACCATTTCATTTTTACAGGTATTATAAAAAATAATAATATAGTATATTCAGGAAATAGTTTTGCAAATGCTAAGAAAATTGATAATGTAACTGCTGCACCTGTTGCAGGAATTCCTGTTAAAAATGATATTATTATAGTACTTAACATTCCAACAAAAAAATAAACATTAAATTTAAATCCACCCCATACATTCTCTAATGTGGTGCCTACAATATAATCAAAATACAGACCTAATGCTACCATAAATATACTTCCACTTAAAGGCGGTATTAATACAAATGTAATAAGTCTCCAAATTTCACCATTCATTATAGCTTGTGGAGATAAAACTAATTTATTTACATAACTAAAGTTACCTAAAATAATGTATGTTACCGCATACACAAAAGCACTTAAGCTAATAACTAACCACATTAAATTAGGTATATAATATTTACCAAACTTTCTTTCTAGTTTATTAAGCCATTTCATTTGTGAACTTCCTTTCTAAAAATACTATTTGCTTTCTTATAATTTTACCATAAAGCTTTCCATAATAAAACAAAAAGCAGAGCCTTCCCAAACTCTGCTTTTCTTTTTCTATTGTATCTTAAGATACAATACTTTAAATTATGGCTATGTTTTAAATGTGTGTTGATATATGCAATAGGTAAAGTGGCATTGTAATTGGACTTTGAGAATTCTTAATGAGTATTGTCATATTTATTGCTTGT
>NZ_JAVJAN010000059.1:0-12273 GCF_031344075.1 Clostridium aquiflavi | reverse complement strand
ACAAGCAGTAAATGTGACAATACTCATTAAGGATTCTCAAAGTCCAATTACAATGCCACTTTACCTATTGCATATATCAACACACATTTAAAACAGATCCTTAAATAAAAAACTTAAAAACTAAGTTTACATAAGCAACATATAATAGTATACTAATGTATATACACCAAAAGGGGGATTTGTGATGAATAATAAAATTAAACAAATGGTTTATGCAGCATTATTAACTGCATTAGCGATAATAATACCTATACAATTTGGATTCTTAAAGATAGTAATGCCACCATTTACTGCTACATTAGCTTCTCATGTACCAATGATGCTAGCAATGCTTATATCGCCAGCGGTATCTATAGTAGTAGGGATTGGTTCAACACTAGGTTTTTTAATGTCAGGTATGCCAATGGTAGTAGTATTTAGAGCAGCAACACATATACTTGTAGGATATGTTGGAGCTAAAATTATTATGAAAAGTAAAAATTATAAAAAAGCTACAATGATTACAGCACCTGTTCACGGTATAGCAGAAATGATAGTTGTAATCCCATTTATAGGACTTGATCCTTTTCAATTATTAATAGTTACAGCAGTAGGAACTATTATACATCACTTTATAGATGGAGCAATTGCGTATTCATTAGCAAAAGCTATGTCAAAAGCAAGAAAGACAGACATATATCATGTTTTTGGGGAGTTTTTTGAGTATAAAGATATAAAAGCAAAAATTTAAAACATAATAAGCAATAAAGAGGTATTCTAAAAAGTTTTAGAATACCTCTTTATTCTAGATTTAACGTTTTCACTTTACTTATATATATATAAAAACTCTGTTAAAACAAGCCAATGTTTTTATAATTTACTAAATATACTATATTATTATGATTAATATTTGGATATAATTGATATGTTAAGTTATTTTTATAAGAGGTAAAGTATGAAAAATGAATTATTATATGAAGAAGAAGTATTAGAAGAAAAAAGAAGTTTAATTTTAGAAGAATTAAATGAAAAAAGAATTAATAGAGAAAAAGTAAATGCAAAGATTAGATATTTATCTAAAGAGTCCAAGGGAAGTTATAATGAAGAAAAGGAAACGACTGAAAAGATATATGGTGTATTACAAAAAGATATAGATGGATATGAAGAAGCACTTGAAACACCGTATTTTGGTAGAGTTGATTTTGCAGAAAAATTTGGATTTGAAGAAAATATATATATTGGAAAGAAAGGAATTACTAATAATATAAGAGGTGAAGAAGTTGTAGTAGATTGGAGAGCACCTATAGCTGATTTATATTATAGTGGAACTGGTGGAGAAGCATACTACAAAGCTCCAGCAGGATTAATTGAAGGAAAACTGTTACTTAAAAGAAAGTTTTTATTTGATGAGGGAAAAATTAAAGATATATTTGATGATTCATTAAATGAATTAATGATAAATGGAGAAGAAGGAACAGAACTAGTAGATGAATTTTTAAAAATTAATCTTGAAGAGAGTAGAGGGAAAAAGTTAAAAGAAGTTGTTTCTACTATACAAAAGGAACAAAATGAAATCATAAGATGGCCTAAGAATTTTCCAATAATAGTTCAGGGCTCAGCAGGATCTGGAAAAACCACAATAGCTCTTCATAGATTAGCATATCTTATTTACAGATATAAAGACAGTATGAACGGAGACGATATATTAGTATTAGCACCAAATAAATTATTTTTAGACTATATATCCGAAACATTGCCTAATTTAGGTGCGGAAGAAGTGCAACAAAACACATTTGAAGAACTTGTAAAATCTAAATTTAAGCTTAAAGGAAAAATTTATAGTAAGGATGATAAGCTTAGAGCCATAATGGAAGAAGATGATGATAATAAAAGAAATTTTATAATAAGATCTGCATGTTTTAAAGGCTCTATTGAATTTAAAAATATGATAGATAAATATATTGCATTAGTAGATAGTAGTACAAGAGAGATAGAAGATATAACTATAGATGGATATATTATTTTTGAAAAAAAAGAAATAGTTAAATTATATTTAAAAGATTTAAAATCTTATGCTATAAATAAAAGAAAAGACGAAATTAAGAGATATTTATCTTTGAAAATAAAAGAAAAAATAGAGGTTTTATTGTATTCAATTGATTTTAGATGGGAAAGTAAAATAAAAAATATAAAAAATACTTGTGAAGATTTGGTTGAAAGAAGAAGGCTATTAGTAGAAGAATATGATAAGAGAGATGAAATTAAAAATCATATATTAAAAAATTATAAGAAACAATTTAATGAGTATTTTAAAAATTGGAAAGGTATAGGCGTTAGTGATATATATTATAAATTTTTTACTGACGATCTTTTTGATTTTATAGGACCAGAAGATATTTCTAATGAATTATTAGATTTTATGAAAGCGGATTTTTTAATTAATCATGAAAATAAGATTATTGATGAAGATGATTTAGCACCTCTTTTGTATATAAGAAATTTATTAGAAGGAATTGATGAAAAAGAAAAGTTTAAACATATAGTTGTAGATGAAGCACAAGATTATAGTCCATTTCAAATACATTTAATAAATTCATTTTCTAAAGGTAACTCATTGACTCTAGTTGGTGACTTAGCTCAAGGAATTTATTATTATAAAGGGTTGAAATGTTGGGAAGACATAACTAAAGACTTGTTTAAAGATAAAGCAACTTATGTTCAATTAACTCAAAGCTATAGATCCACAGTAGAAATAATTGATTTTGCAAAGCATACTTTGAAGGCTCAAAAGTTAGGTCTTAAAGATGCAAAAGCTGTATTAAGACATGGAGAAGAGCCAAAAATTATTAAATTTGATGAAAGTGAAAAAAATATTTACAAAATTATAGATAAAATAATTGAAAAAATCAGAGAATTAGGTAAAATTAGTATAGCTATAATAACTAAAGACTCTAAGCAAGCACAAAAAGTAGAAAAGATTTTAAAGAATAACAGTGCATATAAATTTCAACGTATAAAAGGAAAAGAAACTTGCTTTTTAGAGGATAATGTTATAATACCATCTTACTTAACTAAAGGATTAGAATTTGACTGTACAATTATATATAATCCAAGTAAGGAAAATTATCAAAATAATATATTAGATCAAAGACTATTATATGTTATGTTAACTAGAGCGTTACATTATGAATATATTTTAAAGCTTGATTCATTAACTCATTTAATTGAGGAAAATAATTAAAAAAGTATATTCATTAAAAATAAAAGTGCATATAATAATAGCAACTATGGAAGCTTGTTATATGTTATAAACTTATATATTTTATAAAAAAATTAAGAGGTGAACAAAATGGAAGAAAAAGAGATAATGTCTTTTAAAGATGAAACTGGAAATAAGGTTGATTTTGAAGCAATAGCTAGAATTTATTTAGATAAAATAGAATATCTATTACTATCACCAGTTGATGATTCATCAGAAGATGCTAATATTTTTGCATTTAGAGTAGATACAGATAAGGATGGTAAGGAAGAGTTAAATATTGTTGAAGATGATAAAGAATTTGAAGCAATAAAAAAAGAATATAAAAAATTATTATATTAGGAGAGGATAGTAAATGAAAAGTTCTGAGATAATAGATTATTTAGAAAAAAACGGATTATCTGAAATTGAAGAAATAGGTCAAACTGATGAATATGCACTAATTAAATTCTTTTATGATTTTGATAAAGAAGAAATAGATGCAGCTGAAAATTATGCCAATGAAGAATGTGATTTTGATGACGAGAGTGATGAGTGGTACAATGATTTTTATATGCCTTACTTAAAAGATATTGCTATGGATAATATAGAAAGCATAATAGAAGATTCTATGGAAGATTTAGATGTTGAAGGAAAGTATAGGCAAGTAGAAAATGAGACTAGAAATTTGGGATACGTAAAGTTTATAGCAGCATTCGCTAAATGTGATAGTGAAGTAGATTTAGACGAAGTTTTAAATGATTATAATGATTAAAAAAAATAAATAATAGTATAATAATTCTATTGAATTAAAACGAAGTTATGATATAATAAAAGTGTAGTTTTCCTAAGATGTTCGCATAGCTTATTATATTCAACCTACATGACATTTTCGGGATTTGTGACATACTTATGTCTGTCAGGCTTCTCTAAATTAATTTACAGAAGAAGACAAAATTAAGTTGAACTTAACCCACCTGCGAGGCGCAGGTATGAATATGTAAGTAAACGGCATGTTGGGAGCTATTGTTTATGAATTAAAACACCTCATTATGAGGTGTTTTTTTATTCTTTAGTAAATTATAAAAATCTTAAATCTGTGGATAATTTCTAGAATACTATGTTTTAAAGGTGTAGTGAGTACCCCTAAAGAATAAAAAATAATCATATGTAAAAAATGTAAAATTCAATTATAGATAATTTAAAGTATAGATTAATTTATAAATAAAGAGTGAATTTAATAATAATAAGTCATTGATTACTAGATTGGAATTAATATTCTAAATACTAAATATCAATGACTTATTAATTTAATATAAAAGTTAATTATTAAAGAGAGTAATAATAATTTTTATAGTTAAATTAAGCAATTGCTAATCTAACCATATCTAATTTATATTTTTGGTGTTTATGTTGTAGAGAGAGTATTTTTTGATATTTTGCAATATGCTTGTCTAAATTTTTAGATAAAACAATCATTAAAGTGTTTCTTGGATTAAACCAAACTAATAAGAAATTAAGCAATTTTTTTCTAATGATAATTTTTCTTTTTAATTTTAGCAAATCTTTAATTTTCAATTATATCACCTCTTATATTATTTATTATTAAACTAATAACACATGTATACTTTCTTAAGCAGTAAATTGAATTTTAGGTCAATTAAGTAATTTATGTAAATTAATTATAAACAAAATGTAGCCTTTTGTAAAAAGATTTCGCTATACAATTACCGACATTAATTACCAAGAAAATGAGGTTTAAATACACAATATTACAAAAATAGAAATAAAGTACAAAAAAAGAAATAAATTCAAGAAAAAAATTATCTTAAAAATTTACAGAAAAAACTAAAAAATGTATATTTTCAAAGCAATTTATAATGATCAGTATAATAAATATGTTTAAAATTACACAATAAAATAAAAAATAATGTCGTAAGTTTTTTTGTTGATTATATTTTTAAAAATAGGTAAAATTAGTGATATAGAAAGAGAAAGGATGTATTTTAAAGTGAAGATTGAAAATATGAAAATAGAAGAAGTAATAGAACAAATTAATTTATTATATAAGAAAAGTAAAGAGGCAAGTTTAACAGAAGAAGAGAAGGAGTTACAACAAAAATTAAGAAAAAGATACATAGATAATGTAAAGAAAAACTTTAGAGCTCAATTAGATGGTATAGAACTGAAAAATAAATAAAAGGAATGATGGAGAGTGGCGGTTTCGGTTAAAAGATTGATAAATGATTTTGATTTAGAAGTATTAGTTGAAGGAAATGAAGATATAAAAATCGAAGTAAATGATGTAAATAGACCAGGCTTACAATTAGCAGGATTTTATAACTACTTTGCTCCAGAAAGAATACAAATTATAGGTAAAGCTGAATGGAGCTTCTTACAAGATATGCAAATTGAAGTAAGAAAGAAAAGAGTTAAAAAATATTTAAGCTTTAATATAACTTGTTTAATAATAAGTAGAGGTTTAGAGCCACATGAAGAATTTATTAAAGAAGCAAGAAAGAATAATATATGGGTATTAAGAAGTAAGTCTGTAACAACAAAACTTATAAGTAAAATAACACTATATCTAGCAGATAAATTAGCTCCAGAAACTAGATTACATGGGGTATTAGTTGATGTTTCAGGAATTGGAATATTAATAACTGGAGAAAGTGGTATAGGAAAAAGTGAAACAGCCTTAGAACTTATAAAAAGAGGTCATAGATTAATCACTGATGATGCTGTTGATATTAGAGAAAGTGATGGAACATTGATAGGAAGTTCACCTAAGATAACAATTGGTATGTTAGAAGTAAGAGGAATAGGAATTATTGATGTTACTCAACTTTATGGATTAAGTTCTGTATTAGAAGAAAAAGAAATAAAACTAATAATGCATTTTGAACACTGGAAAGATGACAATGATTATGATAGATTAGGAATAGACAATCAATATATGGACATATTAGGAATTCCTGTAAAAAAATTAACTGTACCAGTTAGACCAGGAAGAAATATTGCTGTAATAATAGAGGCAGCAGCAGTTAACTACAGATATTCATTGATGTCTAAAGTATCTCCTGTTGATATAATAGAAAATAGAATGAGTTCAGTAAGTGATGAAGCTTAAAATTTAAACTAAGTTTATTTAAATATATGATAAGTTTTCTTTAAAGTAAAATTTATCAAAAGAGAGAAGAGAGGATTAAATATGAAATCAGAAAAAAACAACAAGAATGTATGGAATAAGTATGAGGAAAAGGGAGTAAAAGAAATCTTTGATTTTTGTGATGGTTACAAAAATTTCATGTCTATATGTAAGACTGAAAGAGAATGTGTAAAAGAAGTTATTAAGATGGCAGAAAGTAACGGTTATAAAAACATAGATGATATAATAAAAAATGGAGAAACTTTAAAAGCTGGAGATAAAGTATATGCTAATAATAAAGGAAAAACTATTGCTTTATTTATTATTGGTAAAGAATCTATGGAAAAGGGACTTAAAATTTTAGGCGCTCATATTGATTCACCTAGATTAGATGCAAAGCAAAATCCACTTTATGAAGATAATGAAATGGTATTATTAGATACTCATTATTATGGTGGAATTAAGAAATATCAATGGGTTACATTACCTTTAGCTCTACATGGAGTGGTAGTAAAAAAAGATGGTTCAATAATTGATATTTGTATTGGTGAAGACGAAAATGATCCAGTTGTTGGAGTATCAGATTTATTAGTACATTTATCTGGAGATCAATTACTTAAAAAAGGAAATAAAGTAGTTGAAGGAGAAGATTTAAATGTATTAGTTGGTAGTATGCCTTTAAAAGGTGAAGAAAAAGACAGTGTTAAAGCTAATATATTAAAAATATTAAAAGAAAAATATGATTTTGAAGAAGAAGACTTTTTATCGGCTGAAATTGAAATAGTTCCAGCAGGAAAAGCAAGAGATTATGGTTTAGATAGAAGTATGGTTATGGCTTATGGTCATGATGATAGAGTATGTTCATATACTTCATTAATGGCTATGTTTGATATTGATGAATGCGATAAGACTTGTTGTTGCCTTTTAGTTGATAAAGAAGAAGTAGGAAGCATAGGGGCAACAGGAATGCAATCTAAATTCTTTGAAAATATAGTTGCTGAAGTTCTTGATAAAGTTGAAGGATTCTCTGATATTAAATTAAGAAGATGTCTTAGCAATTCTAAGATGTTATCTTCTGATGTAAGTGCAGCATTTGATCCAAATTATCCATCAGTAATGGAAAAGAAAAATTCAGCATTCTTTGGTAGAGGTATGGTATTTAATAAATACACTGGTGCTAGAGGAAAATCAGGATGTAATGATGCAAATGCAGAATATATGGCTGAGCTTAGAAGAATAATGGAAAAGCACGATGTTTCTATTCAAACAGCAGAACTTGGAAAAGTTGATGCTGGTGGTGGTGGAACTATCGCATACATTTTAGCTCAATATAATATGGAAGTTATAGATTGTGGAGTAGCACTTTTAAATATGCATGCACCATGGGAATTAGCAAGTAAAGCAGATATATATGAAACTATGAGAGGTTACAGAGCCTTTTTAATAGAAGCATAGAAATAAAAATAGTATAGTTCATATAAAGAGATAGTAATTTTTTGATAAATTTTTAATGGTTTAATTATATAAGGAACTATTCATAATGCTTAAAATGCAATATGAGTAGTTCCTTTTCTGTTTTATTAATTAAGTAATAATTATTTTATATTCAAAGCACTTAAAAAGTTTTCTAAGTAAATTGAAGGCATAGTCATGCTTCCAATATCACCATGTTTTTTGTCATCTTTTAAATTACCATGAAAATCAGAACCACAAGAAATTAATAAGTTATTTTCTATAGCTATGTTTATGAATTTCTCTTCTTCTTCTTTTGTATTTTGAAAATAAAATGCTTCCAATCCATCTAAATTCATTTTTAAAAACTCATCAATTTTGGAATTGCTTATAAGTTTTGGATGAGCTAAAAACACTAATGCATTATATGATTTTAAAAGGCATATACCATCTTTAGTGGATAATTTTAGAGTAGGAACATAAGCTTTACAATCTTTGCCTATAAAGTTTTGGAAGATATATTCGTTATCGTATGGATAACCTGCATTTATTATTGCTCTAGCAATATGAGGTCTAGCTATAGTATCTTTTCCATTAGATAATACGTCATCAAAATTAATTATTATGTTAAATTCAGTTTTAAGTTTTTTAATAATTTCTTTAGCTCTTATAATTCTATGATTTTTAATTTTATTAAGTTCGTTTATTAGTTCAGAATTATTGTAATTATTATCTTTAAAAAATCCAAGTAAGTGAATGCTTTCATTATTATACTGAGTAGATAATTCTATTCCAGGAATAATTTTAACATCTAATTCGTTACCGCATTTTATTCCAGCATCCAATCCTGATAAAGTATCATGATCTGTAATTGCTAAGTAAGAAACAGAATTTTGTTTAGCTCGTTTTACCACTTCAACAGGAGATAATAATCCATCTGAACATGAAGTATGTACATGGAAATCTATTTTATACATATATATAAACTCCTTTCTGTTATATAATTTTAAATTAATTATTTTTATTCTTTAAAAAATTATAAAAACTACATTAACTAGTCTGTACTAAAATATAATTAGAATTAACAATATAATACGATTAATATAAGAATACTATACAATAATTATGAAGATTTTGAAATCATTTTTATAAAATAAGAGGATATTCCAAATTAAAGTTGTTATTTTGAAATATCCATTTATTTTATTTTTCAATAGGCTTAGACTCAGTATGAATGCAGAAATTAAATAAATTATATCCAATAGGTAGATTTTCCATTGATACTATATCTTCTGTATAATTACCATCCCAAGGTGATAAAGTTATAAGATTTGAATTAAAGACTTTTATTAAAAAAATATTATCCTTAAATATTACTTTAATTCTAAAAGGTTCTCTTTCATTAATTGCATCAGAAGTTTCTAAATAATTATCAGTAATTAAACTATTTAAAAAGTTTTCTACTATAAGTTTTTCATCATCAGTAACTTTAATTTCTTTATATAAATTTTTATCAAATACATAAAGTGAAAACTCTTCATTATTTAATACTTTTTTTGTAAGCTGTTCAGTATAATAATGATTATTAGGTTTTTTAGAAAAATTTATGTATTTAGCATTTGATAAACTACAGCCCATCATAATTGTGGTATTTAATAAAATTAGTAAGATAACAATAAATTTTTTCAATGAATAAACCTCCTAAAAATTACTTTTATTTAATAAATTTATTCAAATTAATCATGTTTAGAACTCCAGTTTTTATATTATGAAATTTAAATTAAGGACATATTTTAGTAGAGTGTTGATATATGTATAAGCAAAGCTGTATGGAGTAATTAAATGTAATTTTAAATAAAATAAATTTATTATTGTGATATTTATAATTTTAATGAGTATGAATTATACAAAGAGATAATAATTTAAAGGAGGATATATGCATATTATTGCTACAGTAGGACCTAACATAATGGATAAGAAAGTATTAAAAGATATATTTTATAGCGGGGCAAATTCATTAAGATTTAATTTTTCACATGGTAGTAGTAACGAGTTTTTAGAATATATTGAAATGGCAAAGGCAATAAAAGAAGATGTAGTTATAATATTAGATTTATGTGGAAGCAAAATAAGAGTGTCTAATAAACTTTGTGGTGTATACAAAATATATGACGAGGAAAAAGTTTATTTTTGTGGCGAAGATAAATATAAAAAAGTAAATCAAAAACTAAAAAATAATGATAAAATAGTTCCTTTGAATATAAATAATAATATTTTAATGGAAAATAAGTATGATGAAATAAGTATTAAAGACAATACTATGATATTTAATATATTAGGAGAAGAAGAGGGCTTTTTAAAGGCAATTACTGTAAGAGGTGGAGTTGTAAGAGCTGGCAAAGGATGCAATATAAAGGGTTTTGATAGAAGTAAAATAAAGCTTAACTTAAAAGATAAAGAGGATATCAAATTTGGAATAGAACATAAAGTAGATATAATATGTCAATCCTTTGTTGAAAGTGATGATTGCATAGATGAAATAATAGAATTTGTAAATTTAAATAAAAAAGAAAAGTATAATCCTAAAATATGGGCTAAAATTGAAACTTTAGAGGGAATAAAAAATATAGATAAGATAATAGCTAAAGTAGATGGAATTATGATAGGAAGGGGTGATTTAATAGCTGAAACTTCCATAGAAGATACACCTATATATGAAGAATTTATAATAAAGAGAGTAAAAGAATATACTAATAAGGAAATTATAATAGCGACACACATTTTAGATAATATGAAAAGTGGAAAAATGCCATGTGTAAGTGAAGTGGAAAGTATATATAATTTTATTAAAAATGGAGTTGATGGTTTTTTATTAGCAGGAGAAACTTCTATTGGTAGAGCACCTATAAAAACAGTTAAATTTTTAAAAGACCTAGTAGAAAAGTATCATGGATAAAAAAATATGTAATATATTAAAAGATGGATTAATGTCTATAACATGGATAATTATAATGATAGTTACTTTTCAATTATTGAAAATGGTTTATAAAATGTTTGTTTTAAAATAAATAATTTAGAGTGTAAGATAAACAATTTTGTTTGTTAATAGAATTGTTTATCTTTTTATGTGTGAATTTAATTATAATATAGTCTGCTATCAATTGTTTTTATAGTAAAGTATTAACGTTTATTTAAGAAACAATCTAAGTCTTGTATTACTAGACTATATTTATGGATTAATCCTAATTCGAGTGTATTTTTTAAAATATCTTCATTTTTATATAAAGTAAGTTTAGATAAATTATCTTTACAACAACAAGCACAACTTAAAATTAAAAATTCAATTTTAGGTTTAATAATTTTAATTAGCTCTGTGTAAGTAAGATTATTTTCATTATATAAAAAATTTATAGGGTTAAATTTATTTTTGTTCATGTCATCTTTTAAATCATCTAATGCATCTATAAGATAAATCCATTTACCAAGAGAGTATCCCAAAGTATATAGTGTATTTCTTAAATTATAAGAATCGTCTTTTAAAGTATAGGGATAGTCTTTAAAAATATGTCCGACTAATGTACTAAATGGATCACATATTTCATCTATAGAGTTAAAGTTCTTATTTTTTTCTAAGGAACTTAAAGTATTAAGGTTTGTTTTAATTTTTGTATTAATGGAACTTATTGATTTTGGAAATTTATTTTTATATTGTAATAGAAAAAAAGCTTCTAATTTGCTTTTTAATGAACAGTCATCTTCAGAATCATCTAATAATTTGTAATAATTTAAAGATATATTCATAAATGAAGCATAAGATAAAGATTTATTATCAAACAAAATAGTTCTTTTATAAACAGGATGAAATAAGCATCTAAATTCATTTATATTTATACTATTATCATTTAATGAATCAAATAATATTGCTAGAAATGTCATATCATAATTTAATGTTATTCTAGGAATATTCCCAAAATTTTTTTTGATTTCATGACAGAGTCCGCAATAATAAGATTTAAAAATGTTAAAGTCTTTTACTTTTAATTCGTTTTTTAATGGAGTAACATAACCAAACAAAAAAATGCTCCTTAATAAATTAATATAAGTTCATTATATCACTATTGTAATAAATTTCCATAAAAATAATTGTTATTAAATAAAATTAATCTGTGTTTTAGCACAGTGTTAATATATAAGTAAAGCAAAGCAAAGTAATTAAAGATAAATGGAATATAAAAAATTTCATTTATTTTATTTTTTTTATAAAAAACTCTTTACAAGTAATAATTACTATTATATAATAATAACTGTAGAAGAGATACAACAAAAGAAAAATAAATAGATTAAATATAAAAATTAAAGAGTGTGTATAAATTAAAGAAAACAGGGGGAATTAAATTATGAAAAAATTTGTTTGTACAGTATGTGGTTATGTATATGAAGGAGAAGCAGCTCCAGA